>JAGXTA010000079.1 GCA_018333535.1 Deltaproteobacteria bacterium
GGTTGTCTCCATCCCCACCGCCGACATATCTCTTGAGAAATGAACCTCCGGCTTCGGTCTCGATAGGCTATAAGAATTTCTCTAATTTCATTGATCTCTCTAAAGGTATAATTCTTGCCACGGTATCTGATCCATTCTTCCATGCCCTCTCTTTAACACAAGGAAGATTGGAACGCAAGCACTTTTTTAATTCTTCAAAATAGGGGATTCCCCCCCGCTCCAGTGACGCATTACTGAAGTGACTTTTTTTTACTTGCTTTTTTGAAACTATCTTGTATAATCTTCACAAATAAATATTTTCTTTCGAGGAGGGCACAGTTATGGCAGGAAAGAAACCGCTTACCAAATCACAGATCATCTCCTATGTTGCACAGAAGTTCGATCTCTCCAAGAAGTTGGCCGGGTCCATCATCGATGAGATGGCCACCCTGGCTGTCACCGAAACCAAGAAAGCAGGCGCCTTCACCTTCCCCGGCATTGGCAAGCTCGTTTTAGTGAAACGGAAAGCGCGTGTGGGAAGAAATCCGGCAACGGGTGAAGCGATCAACATCCCGGCAAAAACCGTGGTGAAGATGCGTGTTGCCAAGGCTTGCAAGGACGCCATCGTCCCGCCCAAGAAGTAAGACTGAACTCATCTCAAAAACAAAATAGGGAAGCCACCGCATCTCCATTCTCGGAAATGTAAGTGGCTTCCTGCCTTCTTTTCTCTATCTTCAGGGAAATAGTGTTATAGTAGTCTGAGTACTCCACTTCGATTTTATCCCTGTCCCACCAGGGGCATTCCCCGCCGAATTGCAGGGTCTACCCAATCCGGGTAAGAGCCCCCAAAATCTCTCCCATCAGCCGATTTCTCTCCTTGGCCCAACCTGCCATCAATGAACGCATCTTTTTCAGAAAAACCTTATCCGTCACCGGAACCAGATTAATGCCGATATTAAGCAAGCCTCCGGCCAGGGCCGCATCCGCAAGAAAAACCGCCACTCCTGTGTCGCTGGCGGCATTCGGATTGCCTTTCAGGATGAGAAGCCGTGAATACTCCAGAAGTTGAATGGATTCCTGACATACCAGCTGGGGTGTCACCGTGGCCTTCTGATAAGCCTTCTGGATGGCCCTGATCCGCCTAATACGTTCCCTCTCTGTCTTTCTGGGAAGTCGAAAGGCATGGATTACCTCTTCGAATGATTTCGCATCTTCATCAACAGCAAGGGAGAGCCTTCTCTGAAGAGTTAGGGCCTTCTTTTTGATCTCTCCCATCTCATTCTGCTTCTCCTTATCTTTCTTTGAAGAGAGACCAGCCACCATGGCAACCAGCGAGGCTGAGAGAGCCCCCGCCAGAGCAGAAGCACTTCCCCCACCTGGAGTCGGGCTGTCCATGGCGAGCTTTTTTAAAAATCTCTTCATGTCCATACGGGCCTCCTTTTCAACTAACTTGATTGCCGCAACAGGCTCTTGAGCGTTCCTTTATGCAGTACCTCTTCCAAGGCTCTGATGAACCTGCGGTTTTCCGCCCTTCTTCCAATCGTCACCCTCCCGAAGGTCGGATACCCCCATGCCTTCCCCGGCCGGATGATAATCCCCTCTTTGAGAAGAGCCCTGAAAACCTCTTCTGAATCCTTATGAAAATCGATGAAGATGAAGTTGGCCTGGCTGGGCACATAGGAAAGTCCGATCCTGCTCAGTTCCTTATAAAGGTATCTCCTCCCCTCACAAACCATTTGAACCGACCGGACCGCATGCTTCTCATCGTTCAGGGCGGCCACAGCCGCCGCCTGGGCAAGCCGGTGAACGGGAAAGGGCTCTCTCACCTGATAGAGGCAATCGATCAAATCTTCTCTTCCTAAGGCATAACCGATTCTCAAACCTGCTAGCCCATAAACTTTTGAGAAGGTTCTCAGGAGAATCACTTGTTTCTTTCCGACATAATCGAGGCCGTCGGGATTGCATGGATCTTCCACAAATTCTCCGTAGGCCTCATCCAGAATGACGATGACACGCTCCGGAAGTCGGGAAAGAAAGGTATCAAAGGATTCTTTGCTCACCGTGGTTCCGGTAGGGTTATTGGGATTGCAGACGAAGATCAGTTTTGTCTTCCGGCTCACTCTTTTTAAAATCCCATCGAGATCATGGGTGTAATCCTTCAATCTTACCTTAATGGGCTTCCCCCCCATGATCTGGGTCACATTGGTATAGACGGAGAACGTGGGATCCGCCATGATCACTTCATCGCCCTCGTTGACAAAGGCGCAGGCGATCATCAGAATGAGATTGTCCGCCCCATTGGAGATGACCACCCTCTTTTCAGGCAATGAAAATTTCTGACCGATGGCCTGCCTCAGGATCGAACAGGGGCCCTCGGGATAAAGATGAACCTTTGAAAGCTCTTTGCGGACAGCCTCTATGGCTTTCGGAGAGGGTCCCAGCACATTTTCATTCGATGCCAGTTTGATCCATCTCTTCGCACCGTATTCTTTCTGAACCTCCTCGATCGACTTCCCGGGAACATAGGAAACGATCTTCAAAATGTTCTTTCGCGCCAATTTTTCAATCTTCAACGTTTGATGTCCTTTCTTTGAATTAATAACGGACAATTTTTTACGGTGGAGCGTCACCCTCGAAGGATGATAGTGTTCTTTGGGTAAGGGTTACGGCTACGAAGCCCGTTTCGGTTATCGGTTACGTTTACGTTTAAAAGCATTTACATACGATAGCCGTAACCTTCTATGAACGATACGGGTCCCGCGAAGCGCGGGATTACCCTGACCGTTAGACTTTTTTCTGTGCGATGTGTTCATTTTAATGTATCAACCGATTATGTCAAGGAGTATCTCCGGTTAAAGTCGCCATTATTAACTTAATATTGAACCGTTAAATCATTTGACAAACAGGGAGGAAAATATTAAACCTTTTTGGTGTGTTTAGGGGGGGACCGTCTGATCCCCAATAAATTAGAAGGAGGTTGTAAAAGATGATAAAGAAAAGTTTATTGATTCAACTCTGTGTTGTTTCATTTGTCATGGTTATCTCCCTGTCTTTCATTGGGACACAGGCCTGGGCTCAGACCACCATCAAACTTGCCCACGGAATGCCACCCATTGAGGATGAGAACATTCACCGGGCCGTTTCGGTCTTCAAGAAGATTGTGGAACAGAAGACCGCCGGAAAAGTGAAAGTGGAAATCTATCCATCCAATCAACTGGGAAGGGAAAGAGAGCAGTTCGAGGGTGTCAAGTTAGGAACGATCGAGATGTGCATGATCGCAGACGGCCCGATCGCCGGTTTCTTTCCCGAAATCATGACCATCGGCATTCCCTATCTCTATTCCAATGAGGCGGTGGCCTGGAGATCCCTCGATAGCTCCTTTGGGCAAAGCCTGTTCGAGGAGATGAGGAAAAAGACGGGCGTCAGGGTTCTTGGAATCGGGGAGAACGGCTTCAGGAATTTCACCAACAGAACGAGGCCCATCCGCAATCCTGATGATCTGAAGGGGTTGAAGATACGAACCATGGAAAACCCTGCCCACATGGCCATGGTAAGAGCCATGGGAGCCAGTCCGACTCCGATTGCATGGGGAGAAGTCTATATGGCGCTCCAACAGGGTGTCGTAGATGGTCAGGAAAACCCGGTTTCGGTTATTCAGGTAGCCAAATTCAATGAAGTCCAGAAATACCTCACCCTGGACGGCCATGTTTATAGCATCCTGCCGATCCTGATCAACGACAAATTCTTCTCCTCCCTCTCCCCGGATGTTCAGAAGATCATTGTGGATACGGCCAAAATCATGGTCACCATCTCCCGGGGCCAGAATGTCTATCTCGTGGCCAACGGAGTGAAAAGCCTTCAGGATAAGGGCATGGAGGTCTATGCCCCGACAGAAAAAGAACTCCAGATGTTCAGGGATAAATCCCAGAAACCCGTACTCGAGTTTTTGGAAAAGACATTTTCGGAAAAGAATGTCGACAAAAAATGGATTGATATGGCTTTGAAATCAGCAAAGGCGTCCGAAAAGGAATAAGACCCATCCGCATGGAAATGGGGAATGGATGAAAAAGGTCCATTCCCCATTTTTTTAGAAGAGAACCCATGGAGAACCTCAGACAAATTTCGGAAAAATTGAGTCTCCTTTCTGAAAAGGCAGTATATTATACCCTGGTAGTCATGATGATCGTGATGACGGTGACGGTCATCGTCCAGGTCTTCCTCCGTTACGTCTTCTCCTTCTCCCTTTCTTGGTCTGAGGAGGTTGCCAGGTATCTGATGATCTGGGTGGCCTTCCTGGGAGGGAGTCTGGCGCTCAAGAAAGGACTCCATATTGGGGTTGAGGTTTTGCTCGTCAGGATCGGTTCGAGAACGAGGAGATGGGTTTCTATCCTTTCAAAGATGTTCGTCCTCATCTTTCTCATCTATCTCACCATCGGGGGAATAAAAATTACTTGGGCCGTTCGAGACCAGAGCTCCCCTGCCCTTCTCTTCTCCATGGCCTATGCCTATCTTTCAGCTCCTGTGGGAGGGTTTTTCATGGCCCTTCAAACCATTCATTCTCTCATTGAGGATTGGGGCAAAAGGTAGAGGAAAAAGATGGTTCTCTTGATCATGCTCTCTGTATTTGCTTTCATGTTGATCATCGGGATTCCGATTGCCTTCTGCCTGGGACTCTCCTCCCTCGCCATCGTCCTGATTGAAGGAAAATATCCGATCATCATTGTTGCCCAGAAGATGTTTAACGGGATGGATATGTTTGCCCTGATGGCCATTCCCCTCTTCGTCCTGGCCGGGGATCTGATGAACCTGGGGGGCATCACGGACCGCCTGATCAAATTTTCAAATCTGCTGGTTGGACATATCCGGGGAGGTCTTGCCCATACCCTGGTGGTGGCTGAGATGTTTCTCTCCGGTGTGACAGGATCCGCAGTCGCTGATGCATCGGCTCTGGGGTCTGTGCTGATCCCTGCCATGGTAAAGGAAGGCTATGATAAAGAATTTTCTACCGCTATCCTTGCAACCGCTGCTACAGCCGGCCCGATCATCCCGCCCAGCATCACCATGGTTGTCTATGGGGTAACCATGGGGGTCTCCATCGGCGGTCTCTTTCTTGCTGGATTGCTCCCCGGCCTGATCATGGGACTCTCAATGATGGCCATGGCCTATTATTTTGCCTGGAAAAGAAACTACCCGAGGAATGAGAAAAGGGCGACGCTTCGTCAGATCATCACATGCAGCAGGGAGGCTACTGCAGCTCTCATTCTTCCTATCATTATCCTTGGCGGGATCATGTCAGGGGTTTTTACAGCCACAGAGGCGGCCGCCATTGCCGTCTTCTTCGCTTTTATCTTTGGATTTTTCCTTTTCAGGACGCTGACGCTCAAGGACCTACCAAAGATTCTTGTCAATTGCGCCATCACCACTTCGGTCATCATGCTCATTATTGGAACGGCTAATGTGGCGCTCTGGTTCTTAGCCACCCAACAGGTTCCTCAGAAGGTTTCCACTCTTTTTCTCTCTATCTCCACCAATCCTTATGTCCTTCTATTTATTGTCAATATTATTCTCCTCATTGTGGGATGTTTCATGGAGACAGGAGCGGCCATCATCCTCTTTGCCCCGATTCTCGCCCCTATCCTCGCAGGAGTGGGTTTTCATCCTCTCCATGTTGGTTTTATCTTTGTCTTCAACCTGGTCATTGGAATGATCACCCCGCCCCTCGGGATTTGCCTCTTCGTGGGCTGTACGATTGCGCGAATCTCTCTTGAAAGTCTGTCAAAAGCCATCTGGCCCTTCATTCTTCTATTGATCGCCGTTCTCTTGATCTTCAGCTACATCCCCGGCATCTCTATGATTATTCCCAGGATATTTGGATATACTTAGAGTCTGTCCATAAATTAATGGTTCCTAAAAAGGTCGTCATTCCGGCGAAAGCCGGAATCCAGGGTTCCCGGTGAAAACCGGGATCCAGCCTTAGAGATGGTTCCCGACTTTTGTCGGGACGACGTCTGGATGCACTCGCATCCATTACGGGGCAGGCTCCTCAAGTCCGGCATGACGGAAAAAGGACATTTATAAACGGACTCTACTTAATGATTAGCCCAATAGTCCCGTAGTCTTGAGGATGGGATCAAAAAATATCAGATCCATGGCGAAAAAACATACCTATTCAAATCCCAGAGGAACCTAAATTCTATTTAATCATCCTCTTCTCCCGCCAGAGACGGTCAAACTCTTTCTGGTAGGAATCCACCAGATCGATGTCCTGAATGATTAAAAGGCTCTCATAATTTCCTTTCCAAGAGCCTTCCGACCAGTCATGGGGGCCGGTGATGACTTTTTTCCCATCAAGGATGGCGAAGCGATGGTTCATCGTCCCTTTCTCTTTTTCGCCGAGGGTTTTTACGGAGATCCCCTGCTTGATCAGAAGGTTGACTTTTGAAGTTTTTACCCTGGCCCGTTTTGAATCCGTAACCACACGGATCTTGACGCCCCGCTCTTTTGCCTTGATCAGGGCCTGGACTAAATGGATTGAAGTGATTTCATAGAGGGCAAGATCAAGGGTTTTAGCAAGCAACTCGATCTCGTTCAGGAGGGTCTCCCGGATGTTCACCTCTGCGGAAAAGAGGGTTTCGATTTCTGCAATCGCCTGAGAACCGACAAGGGATAACGATAAAAAGAGAAGGGGGAGGAAAATCCTCTTCATCTCTTACCCTCGCTGATCGTGTTACTCGATTTATAGAAAAAATAGGCCGCTGCTCCATTAAAGGTGATGAGAACCGAAAGGGCCAGCCACAGGGGCCCGTGGAGATAAAGAAAGTAAGAGAGGGAGAAACTGACCAGGATGAAGAGGCTTCCCAGAATATAAATGATATATTGCCTCCACCTGAAAAATTTACTTATTTCCTTCAGTCCATCCATGAAGTAAAGAATAAAGAGGACCAGGGCGATCAGGACAAAAGAGAAGAGGACAAAATAAAGAAAACTCAAATCGATGAATGAAAAGGATTCCATAAGTTTTACCTATCGTCTGATTGAGTCTTTCATGTGACCCGCTTCAATGTCAAGATCAATCTTCTGAGGCGCTACGCACTGAATTCGACCTTCTCCGAAACCAACCTTATAATCTTATTGAAATCAAAAGGTTTTGTGATAATAAAATCGAGGCCTGATTCTTCTTTCTTGATCTCATCCACTTCCAGCCCCCATCCTGTGATCATCCCCACCGGTGTGGAGGATTTTATTTTCTTAATGCTCTTGCACACCTCCCAGCCTGACATCCCTGGCATTCCCAGGTCGGTCAGGACAATGTCAAACTTCTTTTCACCAAAGAGTCGAACCCCTTCTTCGCCGCTTTTGGCCACGGTGACCTGATGGTTGACCTGTGAAAGCATCTTTTCAAGCACTTCTCTCACCGTATCCTCATCATCGATCACCAAGATTCGGGCGGGTTTCCCCGGTTTAATCAGGTCGTGGGACACCACCATCTCTCTTCCTTCTAAGGCAACAGGCAGGACAATGGTAAAGGCTGTCCCGGATCCGACCTTGCTCTCAACTCTAATCTCTCCATTAAAACGCCTGATGATGCCATAGGACATGCTTAATCCGAGACCGGTATTTGAAAAGGGTTTCGTCGTAAAGAAGGGCTCAAAAATCTTCTTTCTGTTCTCTTCATCCATTCCGATGCCGGTATCGGCAATCCGGATATGAACCTCCTCTCCTTTCTGAAAGGTTTGAAATTCAATCGTTCCCCCCTGGGGCATGGCCTCCACGGCATTGAAGATCAAATTGGTGATGACCTCCCTTAATTCAGAGGCATCCCCGGCCACTCCAGGCACTTCTCCTAATGATGATAATACCTCAATGTGAACCCCTTTGCCCTGGGCATCGTTTCGCCATTTGGGCTTGGTGATCTCGATGGCATCTTTTACGATGGCATTGGCGTCGAGCTTAAAAAGTTCCTGGCGGGCCTTCTTTCGGGTAAACTCCTGAAGTCGCTTGACCGTTTTAGCGCTGTCCTTTGTCACCTTTTCAATCGTCTTGAGGGCTTCTCTGGTCTCTTCATCCTGCGCATTATAGAGAAGAAGTTGAGTGTTACCAAGAATCGCGGCCAGGGCATTGTTAAAATCGTGAGCCACGCCGCTCGCCATCTCTCCCAGGGATCGAAGTTTCTCAGTCTGGAGCAACTGTTCCTCCATCTTTTTCTTTTCAGTAATATCTTTCACAAAAACGATATAATCCATCTCACTTTCCGAACTTTTCATCACTCTTGCATTGATCTCTATGTTACGGATATCTCCGTCCTTGCGTATAGCATTCAATTCAAAACTGGTCGATAATTTTTCTCCTCTCCCCCACCGAGCAAAGCGATCTGCCATCAATCGTTTGCTCTCTTCATCCACTAAATCGCAAAAATCCTTCCCGATCAATTCCTCCCGAGGATAACCTTGGATTTCTGTTAATCTTTGATTGACAAACTTTAATCGGTTATCTTTCTCAATCACGCAGATACCATCGTGGGCTCCCTCCACCACCGTCCTGTATCTCTCTTCGGATTGCTTCATCTCTTCAAGCAAAAGAGCATTCTGGATGGAGATGGCCAATCCAGGTACAATCTGTTGAAGTATATTGAGATGTCTCTCTGAAAAGTGGCTGGTCGCCTTACACCCGAAATTCAACGTGCCGAAGATCTTTTCTTTATACTCCAATGGAAGAACCAGGGAAGAACGAATTCCCTCTTTCAGTAATTTTTGACTGGTCCAGTAATCACTTTCTTCCGTATTTGAGATGATGACCGGAAGACCCATTTGCGCCGCTTTTTCGGAAGGGGTCCCTTTCAGGGGGTATGTGACACCTTCCATCAATTCTTTAATTTCATAGTCTTTATCTAATGCAAAAAATCGAAAGCCTTCCACATCCTTATCGAAAATGGCAATGGTCATCCTTTCTGAATCCAGGACTTTCTTCAATTCAGAATGGACTGCCCTGAACACCTCTCTGACATCGAGGCTGGAGGCTAATATTTTATAAACATTATTGATTACCTCTTTCTCAATCCCCATCCTTTTCTCTTCGGTGACCTCCCTCGCCATGTCAACCACTATAATCTCTTCATTAGACTCATCATAGATTGGATAAGTATAGTATTGGAAGATGCCGTTTAAATATTTGCTTTCCCGTTCGCCTGATGCGGGTCTTCCCGTTTTCAGAGTCTCGGTGACATAGCATCCCTCGCAGGGGGATGAGAGATGATGCAGGATTTCATAACATTTCTTGCCGATGATCTTGTCTGGCCCCACTCCCCATCTTCTAAAAGCGGCTTTGTTGGCTCGAAGGACACGGTAATCCCTGTCCCGGATGGTGATGAGGTCGGTCACCGTATCGAAGGTCGTCTCCCATTCGGACTTGGCCTTTTCCACGGATGAAAAGAGCTTTGCATTTTGGAGGGCCATTCCGACCTGATTCCCGAGACTTTCAAACAGGTGGACCTCATTCTGTCCGAGAAGACGATCAGAACGGCTGGTCAAGCAGATGGCGCCAACTGCTTCTCCCTTGGAAAGCAAGGGAATCCCCACCAGTGATTTCACCTTTTCTTCAATCAGGCTTGGAAGCATGCGTGGAGAAGGATATTGGTCGATCGACAAGGTGATGACCTCTTTTTTGTCAACAGCCGAACCCACAACCCCCTCGCCCCGCTTAAGTCTTTTCACCTCTTCCGCCAGATGGGATGGGTAGTTTTTATGAAACTTTAGATCCAGCCACTGCCTATCGTCACTGACAAGATAGATGGTCCCCATCTCAAACCCTGTCAGGGTCAATACTCTTTCCAGTGCCATGGGGAGAATCTGGTCTAAATTCAGGGTCTGGTTGATCAAGACACTTAAATCATAAAGGGTTTCGAGTTCCTTCGTTCTCTGAAAAAGCTCTTCTTCCATTATTTTCCGATAAGAGATATTTTTAATGGTTCCTTCATAACCGATGATGTTTCCCTCCCCATCCCTTCTTGCAGTAGCAGTGATGAGGCAGTCCAGAGGAACTCCATCCTTTCTCTTCAACCTGACTTCAAAATCCTTCGCAAATCCTTTCTGAGCCACCTCCTCCTGGAATCTCCCCCTGTCTTCCGGCTTGACATAGGTATCTCGAACACTTATCCCCCTCACCTCTTCTCTGGTGCTGTAACCAAACATCTCTGCTCCGGCCTGGTTGACCTCTATGAATTTACCGTCCTGAGAGGTGATGAAGACCATATCCTTCGAGTTTTCAAAGATCATCCGGTATTTTCCTTCTGCCTCTTTGATGGCGTTCTGAGATTGCTTTAAATCTTTCACCATTTGGTTGAAGGATTGGGTGAGTTGTCCGACTTCATCTTTCGTGGAAGGCTCAATGTGAACATTTAAATTCCCCCCGGATACCCTCGCCATCTCGCCCGACAGTTGTTTGATCGGGGAAGTTAATCGTCTTGTGAGAAAGAGACTGAACGCAAAAGCCAGAACAAAGGCGATGATAATCCATTTAATTGCTGTGTGAGCAATTTCTCTGAGAGGTTTGTAGGCTTCTTCAACAGGAATCTGGACAATGACTCCCCATTTCAATTCATGAATGGGTTTATAGACCACCAGATATTTCTGTCCCCTGGTATTTTCAAACTCCAGACTGCCCTCTTTCCCTGCGATCACCCAGTCCACAAAGGGGCCAAGAAGAATATTTTTTTCATTGGGATGGGCAATCAGATACCCCTCTTGATCCGTCACATAAGTTGAACCCTTTTCACCAATCTTCGTTTGATACAACAAATTAGTTAAGGGTTCGAGATAGATCCTCGCCTTCAATACGCCAACCGATTTCTCTTTATATTTTTCAACCGGAACGGCAACCACCATGGACGGTTTCCCGTCCGAAGTATAATAAAAATTTCCGTAATAAATTTGTCCCTTTGAAGCCACCTGAAACATCTGACTCGTGGATTGGTCTTTCGGATCGATGGTCTTCTCTGTTTTAAATTTAGAAACCTTAATCTTTTCAAATCCTTTTTCATTCAGTAAAGTCCATTCCATAAGATAATCTGTCCGAGAAAGAACGCTGTTTAAATGGTCTTTCGTATGAGATGAATCGGTCCTTAAGAAATGTTCATCACCTGCAAAGAGCAGTAGATCGCTGGTGGCTCTTTCTAAGAAGTCTTTCGTTTTCTCTGCTACTCTATTTGCTTTCTCTTTCTGAAGATTAATGACGGATTCCTTTAAATCTTCCTGATAGACCTGGACGATATTGATTCCTGCAATGACCAGGGGAATCGTGGCCAGGAGAATGGAAAAGGTCATCCATTTGAAAGTGATGCTTTTTCCAATGCCTCTCATCATCAATTCTCCTCCCCTTTTAGGAAGCGGTTCAACTCGGACAGAAGCACTCTCCATCCTTTTCCCGCCTTAGCCGCCTTGATCCTTCCGAGATGGACATATTTGAGAAAGGTGGGTTTGGAGATCTTCAGATATTCGATGGCATCCTCTGTGGTTAATACCTGATCTTTTTCCATTATGGACATCGAATTGCCTCCACTTTTCCAGAGTTCCCTATAAAAAGCAAAATATGTGCCAAAGAAGCTGGCGCCTACTAATTAGCTCGTAACTACCCGACTTTAAATAATTGTTTTTTATAAGATTTGGAGAAGTAAAATGGGGAAAAGTCCGGCTAAAAACGACAAACTGTCAATGATGGAACATTATTGGTCATGTGAAGGGGAAAAAAGGAAGGAACCTACATCTTATAATCACCGAAGTCATCCGGGTTCATATTCTCAATAATCGTCTTAAGTTCATCCTGTTCGTCTAAAAATCTGGAGGCCAGGAGACCCAGGCTTTTCGTCGCCTCTACAACCGACTGCGTGATAAAAATGGGCGCCTTTACCCTGACTGCCAGGGCAATCGCATCACTCGGCCGGCTATCTACAATGAGTTCTTTTCCATCAACATTAAAATGAAGTTTGGCGTAAAAAGTATTCTCTTTGATATCATTGATGACAACTCGGATGAGGGAAGTGTGGAGAGTATCGAGAATCTGTTTGAGGAGATCGTGCGTCATGGGACGAAGCGTCACCACATCTTCAAGGCCCCTGGAGATCGCCTCTGCCTCAAAGACTCCAATCCAGATGGGCAGGGCTTTCTGACCCTCCAGGTCCACTAAAACGACGACAGGGTTCGAAGCCTTGGCATCGACCACGATCCCCATCACTTTCACTTCCATCAGTTCCTGTTCCATAAAGTTGCCTAGAAAATAGAGACGAATAGCACGAATGACAACGAATGACACGCTTGCGCGCCGAAGCGCTTCAGCGCGCAGGCACGAATAGGGTTTATTCGTGAAATTCGTTCGTAGTAGTCATTTTGATCATTCGTGGGGCCCCTCCGAGGGCATAAAAGATTCCTCGGAAAAAGTAAACCGATCAATTTGTTTTTATTGTAACCTGTATGAAAAGGATGTCAACTCTGGGGAGGGAAACTATTTGAGATTTCTGAAAAAATCCAGAAATCTCTGGAATCAATTTTTTGAAATCTGTGTAATCAGAGAGCGAAAAGTAGTTTTGCAGAGCTCTCTATTTTTTCGCTTTCTTGAGGAAGGGGTGGGGGATTCCTTTCCGGTAGGCCAGGGCCTGGCAGGAGGCGATCGGATGATCCTGGTCATCGAAAACTTTAATCTCACAGAGTGATGTTTTGGGGGTTTGATGAACTTCCCTCGCCTCGGCAATCAAACGGCACCCCGGTGAGGGAGACGAAAGATAGGTGATGTTCATATTGAGGGCCACGGCTAATGTTCCATGGGAATTGGAAGCCGTCTCAAAAGCTTCATCGATCAGGGCAAAGAGCGCTCCCCCATGGGCCATGCCAAAGATATTTTCCATGTCCGGGGTGAATGTCATCTCTACCCTGGAGTATCCCTCATTCATATCAACCAGCTTGAGCCCGAATTTCTTTGCAAAGGGTTCCTTCTTCACCTGTTTAAAAAAAGCCTCTTTGACCTTTCCGTCCATGAGATGTCCCAATCGATGGTAAGCGCTTATGCGTTCATTTATTTAGAGAAAAGAGAGTTTTGGGCTTCCGGTGAAACCCATTCACGGCGAATAAGTCGCCTGCGGTCCTTCGGAAAAGTGAGCGTTATCGTGGTCCCGCTCCGGAGCCGGCTCTCAATCCGGATTTTTCCTCCGTGGTCTTCCATCATCCGCTTGACAAAAGTGAGACCCAGTCCCACCCGTTCAGGCCTTGTGGAAAAGAAAGGCTCGAAAATACGATCGAGATTCTTTTTAGGGATTCCCTCTCCTCTATCTGAGACGGAGATTTCCACATTTTCTTCATTACAGGCAAGAAAGACCCTTATTCTTTTTCGCTCTTTCTTCCTCTTGCCCTGTCCGATAGATTCTATGCTATTCTCCAGAATATGAGAAAGGGCCCGGATCACCAGGCCTCTATCAATGTAGAAGTATTCCTCCCCTTTTAAAGACCCCTCTTCCAAATTGAAAGAGATTTCCTTCGCTTTCTCCACCTGTGAAACGCTCTGGAGGGTTCTCTCTACGACCTCAAGAAACTTCTCCCTCTGGAAAACCGGTCTGGGCATCTTAACCAACTCTTCCATCCGCCGGATCATCTCCTCCAGCCGCTTCGTCTCCTGAAGAACCCTATCGATATAGGCTTTTGTCTTAGGGGAAGAAACGGATGCTTTCATAAGGCGCTGAGCATAGCCTCCTATCGTGGCAATCGGGTTCCGGACCTGATGGGCAATCTCCTCCACCATCATCCCAAGGCTTGCCCGGTGCCTCAACTCCAATTTCTCCCTTTCTAGTCTCTTCAAGCGCTGAATTTCTTGGAAAGAGAAGGCTAAAAAAGTCTCCCCCCCCTCTTTGAAAGAGGCGGCGGAGAGATGAACGAAGATTTCCTTTCCATCCCTCTGTCGTAAGAGCCCGTCTCCTTCGAAGCCGGCCTTGTCAATCGCTAAATAAACGATGTTGGGTAGAAAATATTTCAGGTCATCTTCAAAGAAAAGAACTCGGATCCTCTGCCCTTCCATCTCTTCTCTCATATAGCCGAAGAGATGTTCCGCATAACGGTTGGCATAAAGGATTTTTGAGTGGATGTCCGTAAGGATAAAAGCCACATGGACTAAATCAAGAAAGGGATGTCGGGTTTTCGGAATCTCGGTCATAGTCATTTCCATTCATTCTATTCAATCATCCCAAAAAGTCAACCCCCCCTGAAGATTTATAAAAACTTCCAGAAATCTCTGATAAATCTATGGAATTGTTTTTTAAAAATCTGTGCAATTTTTCATGACGGGTTCGTCACCTTCGAACAATGAAAATCTTTACCCCCCCATTCCCCCCCTTTGACAAAGGGGGACGACGGGGGATTTGAGATTTATTTTCTAAGAAATCAGAGAGCTAAAAATAGTTTTTCAGAGCTCTCTCTTTTTCTTGACAAACAGAGGAAAACCTCGTTATTTAAGGGGTCAATGAAACTTCAGACAGAGATTCTGATCATTGGTGGCGGGGCCACTGGTGCGGGGATACTGAGAGACTTATCGCTGAGGGGAATTCCTTCTCTCCTGATCGAAAAGGGAGATTTTTTATCAGGAGCCTCCGGAAGAAATCATGGCCTCTTTCACAGCGGTGGAAGATATGTGGTCTCCGACCCTGAAGCGGCGCGTGAGTGCATTGCTGAAAACAGGATTCTGAGGAAAATTGCCCCACACTGCATCGAGGAAACAGACGGATTTTTCGTCTCTCTTCCGGAAGATGGCCCCGATTTCAGGGATCGATTCATTCAGGCCTGCAAAGACGCCAACGTTCCCGCCCATCTCCTTTCCCGTGACGAAGCTCTTTCCCTGGAGCCCGGACTCACTCCTACTCTTCTGAGCGCGGTCAAAGTTCCGGATGGCGCCATCGATCCATTCGAACTGGTCCTCTCGAATGCCAAGGATGCAGAAACCTACGGAGGGAAATTTCTTCTACATACCGGGGTCACTTCGCTTCTCATGGAGGAAAATAAGGTAAAAACCGTTCTCGCAAAAGACCTTCTCCATGGAGAGGAGTATCAGATTGAAGCCTCTCATATCATCAATGCCACCGGGGCCTGGGCAGACGAATTCCTGAAATTGGCAGGTCTTCGGGTGGCGATGGCCCTTTCAAAGGGTTCGATGCTCATCACCAACCAGAGGCTCACTCACAGGGTGATCAACCGTTGCCGGCCTCCCTCCGATGGAGATATCATCGTCCCAAACCATACTGTCTCCATTCTGGGGACAACTTCCGTCCGTCTTGAAGACGCCGAGAACTTTGAGGTCACTCCTCAGGAAGTCTCCCGATTGATCAGAGAAACATCAAGAATGATTCCGGCCATCGAAGAGGCCCGATTCATCCGCGCCTACGCCGGCATCAGGCCTCTCTTCCAATCCGAAGAAAAAGGCGATGATCGGGCCATCAGCCGGGGATTTGTTCTGATCGATCACGGAAAGAAAGATGGAATAAAAAATCTGATCACCATCACCGGCGGTAAACTGGTCACCTACCGGTTGATGGCGGAAAAAACCTCAGACCTTCTCTGCCAAAAGATGGGGATCCATGCTCCTTGCTCCACCCATTTAAAACCTCTCCCGGGCGCCGGGAAACTTTCAGGCCTCAAAGACCGGCTTAAAACATTGGGCAAATCGGAGACACTATGTGATTGTGAGCTGGTCCGGAAAGAAGAGGTTGAAGAAGTCTTGAAGGAAGGGAAATTGAAGAATCTTCAGGATATCCTCCATCGGACGCGGCTCGCCAAAGGAACCTGCCAGGGAGGCTTCTGCGTCTATCGGCTATTGGGAATATTAAACGAGTCGGGATTGGCTGAGGGAGATTCTAACAATATATTGAAGGGATTTCTCGAAGAGAGGTGGAAGGGAATTCGACCGATCCTCTGGGGTTCGGCTGTCAAAGAAGAAGAACTGATGGAAGGAATCTACAAGGGGTTGTTTAATCTTTAACGTTTGCATTTTAAATCCGAAGCACGAAATCCGAATTTCGAAACAAATTCGAATGTCCAAAATTCGAAACTTAAAACTGGTAAATAATATGAGCTTGTAGGTTTGGAACATTTGAATTTTGAATTTGTTTCGGATTTCGATATTCGGATTTCGGATTTTGGTTCAGCCTATGCACTACGATCTCATCATCATCGGTATGGGCCTTTCCGGGCTGATGGCGGCTAAAACAGCGGTAGAGGCCGGCAAGAAGGTCCTGATCATTGGAAAAGGACTGGGCTGCCTTACCCTCTTCTCCAATACGATTGATGTATTGGGAATCCCGCTTTTAGCGGGACCAGAAACGACAAGGTTAAGAGATGGCCTTTCTCAGTGGATTTATGATCATCCTGAACATCCTTATGGAAAAGTGGGGGTAGAAAAGATCGAGGAGGCGCTTTCTTCATTTAACTCTCTCTTTCCGCCACCCTACACTTTTCAATCACGAAATGAAACAAATAGCCTGATCCCCACGGGCGTAGGAACATTTCGACCGACCTACCTCATTCCATCCACCATGATGAGGGGGATAGCCCTCAAAGAGAAAAAAACGCTTCTCATAGGATTCAAAGGTTATAAGGATTTTTATTCTCAGCGTTTGGCTGATTCATTCGAATGCCGGGGAGCTACCCTCTCTCTACCCGAAAGCCCTTCAACAGAAATCACCGCAACAGCTCTCGCAAGGTGGATGGAACAGCCCTCTTTCAGGGAATTCATTGGCACGGAAGTCAAGAAACAGATCAGAGATGAGGAGTTAATTGGCGTTCCTGCTGTTTTGGGGGTAAATGATCCCATGGGGGTGAGAAAAGATTTGGAGAAGAAGATTGGGGCCTCTGTGTTCGAGATCCCTATTCTTCCACCCTCCATCCCCGGGATGAGAATCTTTAATCGATTTAAAGAACGGCTGATCCGGAGAGGTGTGACTTTTCTCATTGGTCATCCTGTTTCAAAAGTAACGTTGAATGAGAAAAGGTGTGAGGGGATTGAAATAGCTCACCCCCCCGTCACCACCTCCTATTCAGCGGATCATTACATTCTTGCCACAGGACGTTTTATGGGAGGGGGATTGGAGGCCGACCGGGAAAGGATATTGGAACCCATCTTCAATCTACCTGTCTTCCAGCCCGGGTCACAGGAGGATTGGTTTGGAAGGTTTTTCTTCGATAAACATCCCATCCACCGGATGGGTATTTTAACTGATTCTTCCCTCCATCCCATTGACGAGAGAGGAAAGCCGATATTGGAAAATGTCTGGGTGGCAGGCACGATCCTGGCAGGACATCACTACCTCGATGAGAAATCGAGAGAAGGAATCGAAATTGCCACAGGGTATTGGTCAGCAAAAAAAGCAATGGAGGGATAACAATAAATCCAAATTTCAAAACCCAAATTTCAAATGAATGTCAAAGTCCAAAATGGGATTCTGAAACAAGTTCAGAATGACACACTTGTCATGCCGAATCCCGCCGATGGCGGGACATCTCATTTGAGTTTTGGATTTGATTTGACATTTGAACTTTGCAATTTGACATTCCAACGATTTAACGATGCATAACTCATGGCCTAAAACTAACTCTGATGTTTGTATTCGCTGTGCCACCTGCATGGCAGTCTGCCCGGTTTCACGGGTCACTCCGCTTTTTCCGGGCCCGAAACACGCAGGCCCGGGAGCCGAACGATTTCGGAAACCCGGGGACCCATCTGTGGATAAATGGATCGATCTCTGCATTGGGTGTCATCTCTGCGATCTGGTTTGCCCTTCAGGCGTTTCCATCTCTGAAATGAACCTGATTGCCAAAGCCAAGTATCTTGATGAAAAAGGACGGCCCTTTCGAGATTGGCTGCTGACTCATTCTTATCTCTTTGGCCAACTTGGATCATTTTCCTCCTCTGTCCTCAATCGTCTTTTCCAAAACGGTGTCGTCAAATGGTTTGTGGAATCCATTTTAGGGATAGACAGGAGAAGAGAACTTCCCGCTTATCAATCTTCAACGTTTAGGCAATGGTTTAAAAGCCACCCATCAAAAGGGCAAAGAAAGATTGCCTATTTCTATGGCTGTTACATCAACACGAACGAAGTAGAGGTTGGAAAAGCAACGGTCCAGGTCCTTGAGGCCAACGGTTTTGAAGTCTTCTTGCCGCCTCAGGAATGCTGTGGTATCCCCATGCTCGGCAACGGCGATTTTAACGGGGCAAGAAAAATGGCTCTGAAGAACGTCCCCTCTCTTCTTCAAGCCATCCAATCAGGGTCAGACATTATCTTCTCTTCAACCAGTTGCGGCCATATGATTAAGCATGAATATAGCCACCTCTTAAATATTCCGGGATCGGAGGAAGTGGCCAAACATACTTTCGATCTCTTTGAGTATCTCCGAAACTTATTAGAATCAGGGAATCTGAATTCCCGTTTTAAGAAACTCCCGATAAAAGCCGCCTACTTTGCCCCCTGCCATCTCAGGTCTCTTGGGATTGGTCTTCCCGCCCTCGAAATCCTGAGACTCATTCCAGGTCTACAAATTGACAATATTGAAGCAGATTGCTGTGGCCTGGGGGGGACCTTCGGCTTCAAAAAGGAAAAGTATGAAATCTCTCAGGAGATCGGGAAAGATTTAAAGGAAGCGATTGATCGTTTAACACCCGAGATTGTCCTTACGGATTGCGAAGGCTGTCGCATGCAGATCCGCCACCTCACAGGATTGAAGGTGCTGCACCCCATCCAGATATTAAGAGATGCACTGCTGCAAGGAATTGATAAGGAGGTAGGGAGATAGGGTGATAGGGTGATAGGGAGAAACAGATAAAATAGACTGCTGTTTCAGATATCGAGGGCAAAGCAAATTGCCCGCCCGACGTCAGCCATCCTTTCCGGAGACAAGGAAGTGATCAGGGCGCCGATTTTTCTCTTCGAAACAGTCTGCAAGTGGTCACAGTTGAACGCGCAATCGCGGGGCATGCCATCAGCCTTCGAGAGAAAGACCTCGGACGGGATGTCGCGGACCGTGCTTGTAATTGGGGCGACAGTTATTTCACCAAGGTATTCCAAAACGGAATTCCTTGTCAGTATAAGAACTGGCCTCTGTTTATCCGGCTGAGCAAACTTGTACCAACGGATTTCCCCGTGTTTCATTCCTCACCCCAAGCCTGTTCCCTTTCCCAAACCGAAAACTCATCGGCAATCACTGGGTGCCGGGCGTACCCTTCGCGGTGCTTGCGCTCCAGTTGTTCATGGCTGTAACGGGCAAGCGCCTCACGAAGCGCCTTTCGTGTGAAAGCGGAACGACTTGTGTTGAGTTGCTTTGAAACACGGTCAACCGCTTTGACAAGATTCTCATCAAGGGTCATCTGGATGGTTCTCATAATACACCTCTAAAATGTGGATTATAATAGCTATGATAATCCACATTTTAGGTTTCGTCAATATCGATTCTTTGGGCGAACGTACTACTCTCGGGCGCGAGGAACGAGCGTCCCGAGCAGCAAAATGTTAGATCGTTTTTATCGTGTTGACATAGCAGCAGTGCGGATACCATAGGGGTCATGATCGATTTCAAGCTCAATGGCCAATTTGAAAAAGTTACTCGCTGCTGAATCACGGTCGAGACCGTATTCACGAACGCATGACCGGACGAAACGATGAAGCTGATCAAGAATCTCGCCAGATGTTCCGGCATCATCGTTAAGAATTTTGCAGAAGCCATTGATCACGGCCTCCGGTAGATCGGGGCCATTGATAAAATAGCGCAGGTGTTTGATGAAGTGTGGGTGCCGGTATATCTCATCACCACAGGTGCCATTGGATTCGAAAATCTGTTTTGGCGATTTATTCCGGGTTTCAGCGTATTTAGGGTCGGTGAAGATCATAGCGGAAGACGAGGAGATGTTCTTTTCGATAGTTATAGGCATATTTGATGATCTGGAGGGTTGGTTGAGTGATTATGACTTCCTTAAGATCGAGCTGTGACCCGCCAGCAAACATCAATATCCCTTTCACCACGCCTGCGGTGGGGGGACGCTCTTCATAGAAAAAGGATGTAAACGTAATAAAAGGTGTTTCCGTAATGAGAGCTTATAGGTTGGCCAGGTAGTCTTTTAGGGGCATATGATTAGATGATCAAGGCTTTCCAACTGGTCCTGTAGGTGACGACGAATCTCCAACTCGCCTTCCAGTTCGAGGAGATCCATGTCTTGGTTTTCAGGGTGTGGAACTTTACCGGCCAAAAGAAGGTCAGGGTTAACTTTAAGCTCGGAGGCTAATTGTTTAATCCTTTCCTCTGTTTTGACGAGACTCTGAGTGAGAATGGACTTTTGCCGCTCAATAGTATCCTTAAGAACTGGGATTGCCTTTTCTGGCTCAGGAGTACTGATTTCAATTTTTTGCATAACATCTCTCCTTTGAAAAAATTATACTGTTTTTTCATCAAGAGAGTCAAGTTAATGAAAGTGTTGGATTGACCCCCTCCATCTCATTCCCCCCTCACCCCAACCCTCTCCTACCAGGGAGACTGTGTCGTAATTAGTAATTTGCCCTTCGACAAGCTCAGGGCGAACGGCTAACTAATTGATTTTTAACATATCGTATTCCGTTCGTGGTGAGGCTCTCGAACCATGAACGGAATTACGACACAGTCTCAGGGGAGAGGGGAGAAAAAAAGATCACCCTATCAATAAATTTTCGACGTCGGCGATGCTTTGAAAGACGAAGTCTGGCTGGTCTGGAGTGTGTTTATACTGCAGGAGGGTCTTTTCATCGGTCACACCGGTGAGGACAATACCTGTAGCAATTCCGGATTCCTTCCCCATTCGGATA
Organism: Deltaproteobacteria bacterium; assembly: GCA_018333535.1. Classification (GTDB taxonomy): domain Bacteria; phylum Desulfobacterota; class BSN033; order BSN033; family UBA1163; genus RBG-16-49-23. Next base: position 20,825 of record JAGXTA010000079.1, read on the forward strand.
TCCGTCTCGAGACGATCCCCGATCAGGATGCAATCTTCAGGCTTTAAACTCAGAATATCAAGAACCGTTTGAATCATGATGGGAGAAGGTTTGCCTACGATGACCTCAACCTTCTTCTCCGTTACTGCCTCAATGGCCGCAATCATCCCTGCACAGTCCGGGATTTCTCCTCCCTCAACAGGGCAGGTACGGTCGGGGTTGGTGGCAATGAAATGGGCCCCAAATTTTTTAATGGCCTGATAGGCAATATTCAGTTTTCTGTAATCGAAGGTCCGATCAAAAGCCGCAATCACATAATCAATTTCACTGGGTTCCTCCGTAATCGTGAAACCAGCCTTTTTCAACTCTTCAATAAAAGGGATCTCCCCCACCACAAAGAGTTTCGCCTCCGGAGCATTCTTTTTCAAATAGTGGACCATTACAAAAGTGGAATTGATGACCTCATCAGGCTGGGTAGGAATTCCAAGCCGGGTTAATTTGGAAGCGTAGTCTTCCCGGGTCTGGAGCGGCTTGTTCGAAAGGAAAACCACCTTTCTTCCAGTCTCCCGGAGCTTCCGGATCACGCTGTCAGCTCCCGGGATCAGTCTGTCGCTTAGATAAACCGTTCCATCCAGATCAAAAATAAATCCTTTGAACATCCCTCGCCTCTTGTGGCCACAGGCGTGACGCCTGTGCTACGCCATCGTCCATCATCCCTCGGTCTTAATCCGCAGATTCGGAGGATCTTTTGCGAACAGGTGCATCCTGTTCATGTCAAAAGCGAGCTCGATCTCCTGATGGACTCGGTATAACGTCTGGACATCGACCGCCGCGATAAGATTATGCTTCCCTGCGGTCACATTGAGGTGAATCTCCGAACCCAACGGCTCAATCACATCGATCGCCGAACGGATGGCGTTCCCCTTCAAGTGTTCAGGAGCGAAAGCCCGGTCGTAGATATCGTTTGGCCGAATGCCAAAAATGGCTTCCGATCCGATCAATGATTGATAATAGGGGACCCTTTTCTCCGGAATGGGAAGTTGAAAACTTTCCGCATCGATCAGAAGACGACCACCCTTCGAAAGGATTCGACAGGGAATGAAATTCATCACCGGGCTTCCGATAAAGCCCGCTACAAAGAGATTGACCGGGTAATTATAAACCTCCAGAGGAGGACCAACCTGTTGAATCCAGCCGTCCTTCATCACCACGATCTTCGTCCCCATGGTCATCGCCTCAACCTGATCGTGCGTGACATAGATCATTGTCGTCTGAAGGCGGTCATGCAGTTTTGAAAGTTCGGCCCGCATCTGTACCCGGAGCTTGGCGTCCAGGTTCGAAAGTGGTTCATCAAAGAGAAAGACAGCCGGTTTCCGAACGATCGCCCTTCCTACGGCCACCCGCTGTCGCTGTCCTCCGGAAAGCTGTTTCGGCTTCCGGTCGAGAAAATCCTGGATACTCAGAATCTCTGCCGCCTCTCTCACCCTCTGATCGATCTCACTCTTCGGAAACTTTCTCAGCTTGAGACCAAAGGCCATATTCTTGTAGACCGACATATGGGGATAAAGAGCATACTCCTGGAAGACCATGGCGATGTCCCTGTCCTTTGGAGGAAGGTCATTGACGACTCGATCTCCGATGGAGATCGTTCCGGTGCCCGGCTCTTCCAACCCCGCAATCATCCGGAGGGCAGTCGATTTGCCGCATCCCGAAGGGCCCACGAGGATGGCAAACTCCTTGTCCTCCACCGTGAGATTGAAATCCCTCACCGCCTGAACGGTTCCAAAATGCTTCGCGACTTTTTCCATTATGACTCTTGCCATAACCTTTATCCTCCACCCTATGATAGGTATTCTGTCAACAGATCCCTCCTCAACCCTTCACTCCACTGAGCATGAAACTCTCCACAAACTTCTTCTGGAAAACTAAAAAGAAGATCAACATCGGCGCCGTGACAAAAGCTGTGGCCGCCATCAGCAGGGTCCAATCCGCCCCGCTCTCCTGCTGAACGAACATCCCCAGCCCAATGGTGAGCGTCCTCACCTCGGGCGTATCGGTGACAATGAGAGGCCAAAGGTAATCATTCCAGTGGCTCACAATGCTGATGATGGAAAAAGCGATCAGGGTGGGTTTGGCCAGAGGAATCAAGACATGCCACAAGAACCGGAGCCCACCGCATCCATCGATCACCGCCGCATCTTCAAGAGCCTTTGGAATCTGCCGGAAGGCCTGCCGGAGGAGAAAAGTCCCGTATCCGGAGGCAAAGAAGGGCAGCATCATTGCAACCCGTGTGTTTAAGAGGTCGAAATGCTTTAACGTTAAAAAGTTCGGCAAAAAGGTGGCATGAATAGGGATCATCATCTGGGTAAGGAAGAGGAAGAAGAAAAATTCCTTCCCCCAGAAATTCTTTCTCGCAAAAACATAGGCAGCGAGGGTGATGGTCACTAACTGGACCCCCAGAATACCCGTCACCACAATAATCGTATTGAGAAGATAGAGATGGAAGGGGGCCATCTCAAACATTTCAAGATAATTCTGGATATTGATGGGCCAAGGAATCCATTTCGGTGTTTGGGTAAAAACCTCCGTACGAAATTTCAGGGAGGTCGATAGAATCCAGAAATAAGGGGCTACGGTAATCAGAGAGACGACCATCAGGATAAGATGGAGACCTGATTTGTTTCTGAGATGACGGTTAAACTTCATAATAGACCCTCCTCCCGATCACCCGGAAGACCAGCCAAATCGCCACCAGAAGTCCAAGAATGAAGAGGGTGGTCAGGGTGGATCCCATTCCAAGGTCCCAGAACCGGAACGCATGCTGGTAGATGTAGAAGACCAGCACATTGGTCCGGTCACCAGGGCCCCCTTGGGTCATGACGAATACCTGATCAAAAACCTGAAAGGAGGAGATGATGGCGACGATGAATACGAAAAGAGTGGCCGGAGCGAGCATGGGAAAGGTGATGTAACGAAACTGTTTCCATCCGGTAGCCCCCTCAATTGCCGCCGCTTCGTAGTAATGGTTTGGAATGCCCTGAAGGCCTGCCAGAAAGATGAGCATGTAATAACCGAAGTTCTTCCAGATGCTCATGATAATGATGGCGATCAGAGCGTAGCGCATATCATAGAGCCATTCGAGTTTGGGAAATCCAAGGAATCCGAGGTAGTAATTGAAAATTCCAAGACCCGGATTGAAGATCCATACCCAGAGCATGGCCGCCGCAACCATTGGAATCATCGTCGGGTAGAACAAACTTCCTCTATAAAGGCTCCTGACCCACCCCATCTTCTGGTTGATCAGAATAGCCAGGAAGAGAGCCAGGGACATGCTGAGGGGAATGGTAGTGAAGGCATAGACAAGATTATTTCTCAGAACCAGCCAGAAAAGAGGGGCCTTGAAGACCTCGATATAATTTGAAAACCATGTGAAACTGGGTTCGGGGTTGTTGATGTTCCATTTGAACAGAGAGAGGTAGGCTGACATAAAGACAGGGATAAAAGTGAAGATCCCCATGAAAAAAAGACCGGGAAGAAGATAGCCATAGGTTGTCAGACGATAAATTCGCTTCATATCACGACTAAATGAGGGGATGGGGTTGCCCCCATCCCCTTCTCATTCCCCCTCCTGCTTCTCATCTGTCATTTGATCACAGCCTGAATCTCTTTCTGGGCGATCTTCATGGCCTCAGCAGGAGCAATCTTTCCGGCCGCCGAATCATCGAGCTGTCGTTTCAGGATCTCCCGGACCTTCTGGAAGTTCTTTGCCATCATCTTCCCGTTGGCAAACTTCAACTGATCCCTTGCGACCAGGTATTCGGGATTCTTACTCACATGCTCTTTCATCACCGGGTCATCATAGGCGCTATTCCTCACCGCCACATAACCCGAAGCCACACTCCATTCTGCCGTATTCTTCACATTAGTCATCCACTCAATATATTTCCATGCCGCCTCCTGCCGCTCCTTCGGAATCTTTTTAGCGATCATCAGATTGGCTCCTCCCACGGCAGCCCCGAAAGTCTTCTTCTGAGGCATAAAGGTGACACCGAAATCGAATTTGGCCGATCGCTTCAAGAAAGTCAGAATACCCGTGGAATGGTAAAGCATGGCTGTTCTACCACCCACAAAATCGGGTGGGGTGGAACCCCAGGTGCTGTGCGGCGGTCCCACTTTGAGGCGGTGTTTCAGCTCGACCCAGAAATCAAGAGCTTCGATTGCCTCCTTCGAATCGAAATTTGCCTTTAAACCATCGGGGCTGATGAGGAAGCCTCCGTTCTGTCTCACGAAGCCCTCAAAGAGCCAGTCATTCCATCCTCCGGAAATGGTCACGCCCCACTGTTTGTCTTTAACTGTTAATTTTGTCGCATAGTCCTTCAACTCATCCCAGGTTTTGGGTGGTTTCTCCGGATCCAGTCCTGCGGCCTTAAACGCCTCCTTATTCCAGTAAAGAACTGGAGTTGAACGCTGGAAGGGAACCCCATAGATTTTACCTCCGATGACAGCATTCTCCCGGAAGGGGGCAAAAAAGTCTTCCCAGTAGCCCTTTTCCGTCTTCTTGATATAATCATCGAGAGATAGCACTGCACCCATTGCTAAAAGCGTGGGAAGCTCAGAGATCTCAACCATAAAGATGTCCGGTGGGTTTCCGGCCATGATGGCAGTCTGAACTTTCTGCATGGTGGGATCATAATCCCCTGAATAAACCGGAACCACCTCAACCTTTCCTTCATTCTCTTTGTTGAATTTGTCTGTCATCTCTCCGATCACTCTTGCCAGCGGGCCTGCCACTCCCACAGGATAATAGAAGGTGAGCCGGAGCAACTTCGGTTTGCTCTTCTCCTTTTGAGCCCAGATTTCAGAGGTGCTCAAGAGGCCTGTGATAAAAAAGAAAACGGTGACAAGTAAAATGATCTTACGCATAGGACACCTCCTGAATTATTTTTGATTCCGGGGATCGCCCCCCCCTCACAGACTTTTTTCTCTCCTCCTTTCTCCCGTGGACGGTCGGATTGTCCGATTTCGGGTCACGTTCTCTATCGTCCGGTAGAAACGAAGTCCAGAAATTGAACAGACTCCTTCAAGCCTCTCCGAAAATCCTCTTCCCCAAAAATCTCGATGATCCCCGTGCCCTTCCACTGTCGCTTCTTCAGTGCGTCGAGAAATTCTTTGATCTTGACCACGCCTCTTCCAAGCGGGAGATGCCCGTCCTCCGTTCCGGAGTTATCGTGCAGATGGAGATGAACAAGTCGTTCCCCCAGGCAATGGGCCGTCTCGATGAGATCAAATCCCTGGAGTGCGGCATGACCGACATCGATCAATCCCTTGACCTGCTCGGAAGAAAAAAAATGAATGAAATCGGAAAAATCAGGGACCCGGCGAAAGAGCGTCGCATCTTTCATCCCAATATTCTCTATGAGAAAAAGTCCTCCCTTTCCTTCTCCGGTCTCCAGGACCGATTGGATCAACCGAATCGAATTCCGAATCCCTTCCTCCCGGGAGGCATCCGGACGAGTGAGATGACCGGGATGGAAAACAACCCCTGAGCAGGACAATCGTTGAGAAATCTCTACGGAGCGTTGATAGAGGCGAAGGGTTTCCGAGGTGACACGGGGATGGCTATCCGCAGGGTTGAGACCTTCTATGGGAGCGTGAAGATAATAGGTCAATCCGTATGTTTCCTTCCAATCGAGCAGGAGATCGATTTCCTCGTCCCTCAAACGGTCGGGGTGGAAAGTAGGCGAATCACAGAAGAGTTCAACGATTCGAAACCCAAGGTCAACGAGGATCTTGGTTGCCTCTGTGATGGAACGATGGGAAAGGATCAGGGTGGAAACTCCAACCTTCATCGGATCAATTTTTAACCTTTTTTTTAAAAAAAGGCGCACAGGATTGACGAACGGCCAGTTCCGTGTCCAAGAGGATCCGGTGTCTCGAAGCTTGAACCGGAATCTTTGACAACAGTTCGAAAAGAATCTCCGTAGCTTTCCAGCCCATCTCGTAAGCAGGCTGGTGAATGGAAGTCAGGGGTGGAGCCACAAATTTAGAAAAGGCGATATCATCGAATCCAACAATCGAGATTTCTTCCGGAATCCTCTTTCCTATCTCTTTGAAGCCTTTCATCGCCCCGAGGGCCAAAATATCATTTGAACAGAAGATGGCTGTGGGAGGATGCGGGAGACCCATCAACAATTCAACAGCCTTCTCCCCCTTTTCAAAAGCATATTCGGTCTGGACCACCAGGCCCGGATCATAAGGAAGGCCATTTTTTTTTAGAGAACGCCTGTACCCCAGCCAGCGTTGATAACTTCGGTCGGACAGGGAAAAATCGAGGGCGATCATCCCGATTCTCCGGTGCTTCAAGCTGATCAATAATTCCGTGGCCCGAAACCCTCCTTGAATATTATCCACACCGACAAAAGCGACCCCGGGGTGTTTCGGGTGACTGTAGATCAAAACGAAAGGGAACTCATCCTTTATTAGACCATGGACGACTTCCCCCCCCGGCTTGTTGGTGGTAAGAACCAGTCCTTCCACCTGTTTCTCCCTCAACAGGTTGACCAATCGTTTTTCTTTTTCATAGAGATAATCCGTATTCACCAGGATTACATGGTAGCCTTTTTCTGAAGCATAATCCTGAATTCCCCGTGTGGATTCCGAAAAAATGGGATTAATAATATTGGGGATAACGATCCCGATGGTACGCGACCTCTTGGTCGACAGCCCCATGGCGAGCGCATTGTAGACATAACCGCAGGCCTCCATGGCCGTATTCACCTTCTGTCTCGTCTTCTCCGTCACCTTTCCCGGGTGATTGATCACCCTTGAGACAGTGGCAACGGACACATCTGCCCTTCGGGCCACATCGAAAATGGTAGCCAAGGTCTCTCCTATATGAAAACGTTTACATCTTATAGGGGACTTCTCCCCTTGTCAAGGGAAAAAGTAAAAAAATGGGAATCCTTCGGCGGTAGGGGACTCATTCCCTCTCATGGATGGCATGAGTCCATAGGCGGGGTTTTCTAACCCCGCCCTCTTGAGACGGTGAGCAACCTTCGGCGGGGCGAGGAAAGAGGTTTAAGGCCGGCGCGCCGCAACCGGATCGGGAGACCGGGTTAAGTCAGAGCAATGCACTTCTCCGGATCCAAAAACAGGAAAAGTTCCTCTCCTTCCTTCTGCTTCACGTCATAAGCGACCTGGACTCTGATCATGGTGCTGTCCACATTCACAAAAAAGTTCAGGAAGTTGCCGAGATAGGCTCGATGCTGGATGATACCTTTGAAAAGATTGTCCCGTCCATCCGGTGGTTTGGTGAATACCTCCACGTCTTCAGGACGGATGGAGATATAAACTTTCTGGTTCGGTACGGCCGTCTCGGAGTCAAATACCCTGCAGAGCATCTTTTCACCAAACTCGGTTTGAATGTAAACCAGTTCTCTGCCCTTGGGAACTTCCGCAATCTCCCCCGGGATGAAATTTGTCGTCCCGATGAAATCGGCCACAAAACGGTTCGCGGGCTTCTTATAGATTTCCTCCGGAACGCCGACCTGCACGATATTTCCTGCCTCCATCACCGCAATGCGGTCCGACATGACCATGGCCTCCGCCTGGTCGTGGGTGACATAGACAGAGGTCATATGCATCCGTCTCACGAGGCTCTTGATTTCAAACCGCATCCTCTCCCTGAGCTTGGCATCGAGATTACTCAGCGGCTCGTCTAACAACAGGACTTTCGGATTCCTCACAAGGGCTCTGGCAAGGGCAACCCGTTGTTGCTGGCCGCCGCTCAATTGCCCGGGATACCTCCTCCCCAGGCCCGTCAGCCCCACGGATTCCAGCGCTTCCATCACCTTCTCCTTGATCACGTGCCTGGGAAATTTCTGGATCTTCAGCCCGTAAGCGACATTATCATACACCCTCAGGTGGGGCCAGACCGCATAGTTTTGAAATACCATTCCAATCTCCCGCTGTGAGGGAGGAACAAACCCTTGAGAAAACATCGGCTGACCGTCGATGAGAACATCTCCGTCATCGGGCTTCTCCAGGCCTGCGATGCAACGCAGGGTGGTGGTCTTGCCGCATCCGCTCGGTCCGAGAAGGGTTAACATCTCCCCTTTTTGTATTTCCAGGTAGATATGGTTGACCGCCACCATGTTGCCGAATTTTTTTAAAAGATTCTCAATCTTGATGAAAGCCATCTAATACCTCCCCCCTGATGAACCCCACGCCGCTCCAAGTATCCCTCCGCCTATGCGCGCTACGATCAGCAGGAGGATGAAGATGATCACGATCATGAGGAAAGCCATGGCTCCGGCAATCCCAAATTCCATCCCCCTGTGCCAGTTCAGATAGATGCCGATGGGTAACGTCTCCCATCCCCCCCTGTAAAGAAAGATGGCCGTTGAAATCTCCTGAAAGGCCATGATAAAAAACATCACCAGCCCGACGAAAACTCCTTTTAGCAATAACGGCAATGAAATGTGCATAAAGGTCTTGAGCTTGCCGGCGCCCGCAACTTCCGACGCCTCCTCCAGCGAGACATCGAGCTGGAGGTAGGAGGCATGAGCCATTCTCAGAAAGTATGGAAGTCGCCGTATGAAGAGGGACAGGGGCATGATGATCCAGTGCGTGGCGATTGGAATCCCTTCCCAGAAGGCAAGCAAGTAGCTGACGCCAACGGCGATCCCCGGAAATGCGAGCATCAGGGTGATCACAAAGTCGAGCGCATTTTTCCCTGGCACTTTGGTTCGGGTGATCAGATAGGCGGCCGGCAGCCCGAAAGCCACTCCAAACAGAAGGGCAATTCCGCTGAAGAGAAATGAATTTTTCAGAAGGGCCGGTGTTTCAAGAAAAATGAGCCTGAAATTATCGAGTGTCCAGTAGCTTGGAAAAGGCTGTAACACCCACCTCCTTGAAAACGCTGACAATCCCAGGACGATCGGAATGAGCAAAACAAGGATGGCAATGAAGAACATGTAAGCATAAGCGCTCACTTTGGTTAATATCCCGGGGTCAATAATTCTCCCCTCCAGGGTTGTGCCTTTTGAGAGGGCGGTATATTTTTTTCTCTCCACCCATGTTTTGGAGGCCAGGAAGATGCCTACGCAGATAACCGATGAAACCACCACGGATACAATGCCCATGTATTTGCGGTGCATGTCCGTAAAGTGGTAGGCAATGTTGATATAGGAAAGGGAGGGAAGAAAATCAACCTGTCCAAAGATTAAGGGCGTAAGCCAATCCGTGAAGGGCCACAGAAAAACAATCACCGCACCGGCCAAATAATTCGGGCTGGTGAGTGGCAGAGTGACGGTTAAAAACCTTTTGAAACCGCCCGCCCCCTCTACCTCGGCCGCTTCCTCCAGAGATGGGTCGATGTTGGTGAAACCGGCCGAGAGGCTGAGCACAATAAAGGGGAGAAGATGGAGCGATTGAATGAAGACGAGGCCATGCAGTCCGAAGACGAAGTTAATCGGTTTGCTGATCAGACCCCAGTCCATGAGGAGGAGATTCATGGTCCCCATTTTGCCGAAAAAGACAATCAGGGCGAAGGCTCCAGCATAGGCGGGCAATACGATGGGAAGGAGGATGAGAGCGGTAAAAAGAACCTTCCCCCTCAGTCGATATCTGGCGAGAATATAAGCCAACGGCAATCCGAGCAGGGTGGTAGTGATGAGCACCAGCACCGCTAAAAACAGGGTATTGACAAAGGTTTTGAGATAATAGGGGTCCTTAAAGAAGTCGATGTAATTTTGTATGCCATAATGATCGGTGCCTGCTATTTTAAAACTTTCAATGACCAAGAAGGAGAGCGGATAGATGACAAAGATGGCTACGATTGACCACAGTATCGCTGAGATGAGTAAGTTTCCCCGAGACATAATTCAATCTTCCTTCTGTTCAAGGTATGGGCGAGCCGAAGCTCGCCCATACCTTTCAATGAGTTGGGTATCCCCTTCAATTGAAGGGGTTTATCGACTGAAACGGACCTGTTATATGGATCACCGGGATGCCGCCACGAGCAATGCCCGGGCCTCAGAAGCGGTTAATCTCGCTGGCGCATAAGAGCCGTCGAATTCGAAGAGCCTTCTGGCTTCCTTGATTTTTGCCTCCGCTCTACCTACATCAACTCCCTTCTTCTTTGCGGCATCGATTTCGCCTTCCACTTCCTCAATGAGGAAGAGACTGCTTTTCAATTCGCGAAACTTCCGGTAGATCTCGAACTCAAAGTAACGGTTGACATCATCCCACCTCTTCGCGGCCAGCTCCAGATTATAATCGATGAATCCCACCTTCAAATCCCAGAAGGAGTCCACCCCAAGAGCATCACGAGCGTGCTTGGCCATCGTCACACCTTCTTTTTCCCATACGGAAAATTTGATGTCTGTCCTCGCCGTAAAATAACGGCCCTCTAACACATATTTTTGTCCTTCCATGCTGAACAGCCAGTCCAGGAAGATCTTTCCGTTGGCCTCATTGGGAGCGTTTTTCAGCAAAGCCACTGCCTCGGGGACCAGGATCGTTTTATCAGGGAGTAAATCACGCACAGGATATCCATCTGCGCGCGCACTCATTGCATTCATCTGCGGTTGTGCAATACCAATCGGAACTTCCCCCCTGCTGACCATATGAGTGGTATCAACGCTTCCAGTGGAGAATCTGGCTAACTGAGCCGCCAGAAGCCGGTTGTATGCCCAGCCCTCTTTCTCCCCAAAAGATTGAAGATGGATTTCAATCACTTCGTGCTGTGTCCCTGAGGCATAGGGCAAGGTTTGAACGATTAAGTCTCTGTAAATCGGGTTAAGCAATTCCTTCCAGGTCTTTGGAGCCGGCAATTTTAATGCCTTCAGGACCCTTTCATTATAAAGATTGGTCACGATCCAGGGCGCAAAACAGGTCCACATGAATTTTTCATCTTTAACCTTCATGCCGCCCCATTTATCCGGAATCTTGTCCCAATCCTTGGGTTTATAAGGAACAATGAAACCCTCTTTATCTAAAACCTCGAAGGCGGGAGCACCGGCCCCCAAAAATACATCTGCATCAGGCTTGCCCTTCCAGGCCCGCACCTTATCTACGCACACCGGCCATCCGCCGGGTCTGACGAAGGTGATCTCGATCTCTTTTCCGTAGGTTTTTTTGTAATACTCCTTAAAACCTTTCATCAAACTGTCGGAAAGCTCTTTGTAAACCGGCCCGACCCAACCCACCTTCTCTTTCTGGGCCTGAACTTCCATCGGAGACACCAGAAGACACATTAAAAAAGGCAGTAAAAACAGTGCAGAAACTCTCGTAAAGATTTTCCCTTTCATTTTCATTGCGTGACCCTCCTTTCGATAAAAGTGAATCATGATGATACATGAATCTTCCAATCAGAGAAACCTCATCATAAATATCGTCAGTACCAGAATGATTCGCCTCAATTGGATCCCCCCTTTCTTCAGTCTGGTAAAATTTTTCACAATCTTATCTTAACGGTGCAAAAGATGTCAAGATAAATTAAGGGACCGACGTAACCCCTCAGCTACGGGGGGCATAAAATTTCTGATAAAATTTAATTGCACCCGATAGGCGGGACATTCTTGTCCCGCCTATGTTGGAAGCGGGGTTAGACCTGCAGCAGGCCCCGCCTATCGGCTCTACTCATCCATGAAATAAAATTACCCCCTTAGCTGAGGGATTACGGACCAACTGAGGAAAGCTCCTGGGTTCATATCAAAATCATCAATTCCGGGAAAAATCCCTTCCGGATTTTCAGTGTGGAGGCCATCGATCCGTTTTCAAAAGAGAAAGAATGGGTGGTTAAGGAGGAAGAACTTAAGAGGGAAAATAGTGTGAAGAGCATCCGTTCCTCATTCAGGGATAAGACAGCAAGAAGAATCCTCTTTTATCGAAGCAGGCAGGCCTTTGAAAAAGAAAACCCGGACTTGGTCGTTTATTATTTAGGCGTCCCTGATACCTCTCCCGAGGTCCTTTCAGAAAAGGAAATGAAAGACTATTTCGAAAAAGCTCAAGAAAGATTAAAAAAGTGATGCTCCCTGTGCTTTCGTACGGGACATCTTCACAACGGCCTGGAATTGACGGTTTCAAATAGTATTTTCGGGTTGGATAAACGTGTGGGCAAGATGATCTTTTCTCCTGATGTTAGAACTCCTCTATCCCCCTTGGAAGAAGGACTTGACATAGGCCAGAAGAGTTGGTTATATTTTTTCTAAATTAGGAATCATTCCGATTTATTTATGATGACCAAAAAATCAATCATCAGCCAACTGCGAAAGAAGGGATTGAAGGTAACCCCCCAACGACTGGCCATCATTGACGTGCTGATTGAGCAGGGGGATTCCCATCCCGGTGCGAGCCTTTTCTATAAAAAGGCAAAAAAGAAAAGGAAGAGTTTGAGCTTGTCAACCACCTATGCCACGCTTAACGAGTTCTCCCGCCACGGCATCATCAAAACGCTTCAGTTTGATAAGATGGAAGACCGCTACGACGGAAACCTTGAAGAGCACATCAATCTGATCTGCGAAAGATGTAAGAAGATACTGGATTACAACGTTCCCATCACCGTTGACCCCAAGAGGGTAATGAAGAAAACCGGCTTCTCGATCACTGACACCAGGCTGGAGTATTACGGGTATTGCAGGGACTGCCGACCAAGAACAAAGGAGGGTAGGGGCAAGCACATCGAGGAAGAGAATGCCTAACAGCCCTATGCCTTTAACAATATATAGCGCTGTTCAACAACTCACACAACGACAGGAGGTAACGTTATGACTGACGAGAGAAAGGACCCGGTAACGGGCGGGACAAACAAACAAGCAAACGGTAGAAGCACGTCGAACCGCGACTGGTGGCCGAACCAGTTGAAGCTCGAGATCCTGCACCAGCATTCCTCCAAGTCCAACCCGATGGGCGAGGACTTCAACTACGCGGAAGAGTTCAAGAGTCTCGACCTGGCGGCTGTGAAGAAAGATCTCGCGGCGCTGATGACCGATTCGCGGGACTGGTGGCCGGCGGACTTCCGCCACTACGGGCCTTTGTTCATCCGCATGGCGTGGCACAGCGCTGGCACCTACCGCACCGGTGACGGCCGCGGCGGCGGCGGCAGGGGCCAGCAGCGCTTCTCGCCGCTCAACAGTTGGCCGGACAACGTCAGCCTGGACAAGGCGCGTCGCCTGCTCTGGACGATCAAGCAGAAGTATGGCCGGAAGATTTCATGGGCCGATCTGATAATCCTCACGGGGAACGTCGCCCTGGAAACGATGGGATTCAAAACGTTCGGTTTCGGAGGCGGTCGCGAGGACGTCTGGGAGCCGGATCAGGACGTCTATTGGGGCTCTGAGGACACGTGGCTGGGTGATAAACGCTACTCCGGCGACCGGGAACTCGAAAATCCGCTCGCTGCCGTGCAGATGGGGCTGATCTATGTGAACCCGGAAGGCCCGAACGGCAACCCGGATCCGATCGCGGCGGCCAAAGATATCCGCGAGACCTTCGCTCGCATGGCCATGAACGACGAGGAGACGGTTGCGCTCATCGCCGGCGGCCATACCTTCGGCAAGACCCATGGCGCCGGCCCTGCGTCCCATGTGGGGCCTGAGCCGGAAGCGGCCGGCATCGAGGAGCAGGGCCTGGGCTGGAAGAGCAGCTTTGGCACCGGCAAAGGCGGCGACACGATCACCAGTGGCCTGGAAGTCACCTGGACCACCACGCCCACGAAGTGGAGCAACAACTTCTTCTGGAACCTGTTCGGCTACGAATGGGAACTGACGAAGAGCCCGGCCGGCGCGCACCAGTGGAGACCGCAGAAAGACGCGGGCGCCGGCACGGTGCCGCATGCCCACGACCCGTCCAAGCGTATCGCGCCCTCCATGCTGACCACCGACCTCGCCCTGCGGTTCGACCCGGTCTACGAGAAGATCTCGCGGCGCTTCATGGAAAATCTGGATCAGTTCGCAGACGCATTCGCCCGGGCGTGGTTCAAGCTGACGCACCGCGACATGGGCCCGCGCGCCCGCTATCTCGGCCCGGAGGTTCCCAAGGAAGAACTCATCTGGCAAGACCCAATTCCCGCAGTGAATCATAAACTGATCGGGGCAAAGGACATCGCCTCCCTCAAGGGTAAGGTCCTGGCTTCTGGTCTATCCGTCTCGGAGCTGGTTTCGACCGCGTGGGCGTCGGCGTCCACCTTTCGTGGGTCCGACAAGCGCGGCGGCGCCAACGGTGGTCGCATTCGTCTGGCGCCACAGAAGGATTGGGAAGTCAACCAGCCTGCCAAGCTGGCGAAAGTCCTCAAGACCCTCAAGGGTATCCAGGGCGCGTTCAATAAGACAGCAAAAGGAGGCAAGAAGGTTTCGCTTGCCGACCTGATCGTTCTGGCCGGCTGCGCGGGCGTCGAGCAGGCTGCGAAGAAGGCTGGTCACAAGGTGACAGTTCCCTTCACGCCGGGACGCATGGATGCCTCGCAGGAGCAAACCGATGCGGCCTCCTTCGCCGTGCTCGAGCCGAAGGCGGACGGCTTCCGCAACTACCAGAAGACCCGTTATGCCGTACCGTCCGAGGAATTGCTGGTTGACAAGGCGCAATTGCTGACCCTGACCGCACCCGAAATGACGGTGCTCGTAGGCGGCATGCGCGTCCTGAATACCAATTTCGGCCAGACCCGACACGGCGTCTTTACCAAGCGGCCGGAGGCGTTGACCAACGACTTCTTCGCGAACCTGCTCGACATGGGCACGGAGTGGAAGGCGGTCTCGAAAGACGCAGACGTGTTTGAAGGTCGCGATCGCAAAACGGGTGAACTCAAGTGGACCGGCACCCGTGTCGATCTCATCTTCGGTTCGAACTCCCAGCTCAGGGCTCTGGCCGAGGTCTATGGAAGCGCAGACGCGCAGAAGAAGTTTGTCCATGATTTCATAGCGGCCTGGAACAAGGTGATGGACCTTGATCGCTTCGACCTTGCGTAATCGCGGCATAAACGTTTTCGATGGGTTCTGACAGAGCGTCAAAAACGGTCAGCTAACAACCGGTTCAGCGGACGGCGTATCGCCACCGCTGAACCGGTTGTAATACTCTCTTTCCATCGGTAATCACCGACTCTCAGATCATCCCCCCATTGCAGAGTAGGTGTTATTTGTCATGTTAACTCCTAAAGGGAAAACTCACCAATCTCTAAATGATCATACGGTAACAATGTGAAGGGATTCATGTGGTTCCTTCACCTGCCTGGAGGCTTTTACATTTTTTTTCGATTGATCTTTTGACTCCTTGGCCATCCTATGATTCAGATCCAGCGCTATTGAAATACTTTAGCCTGGCCCTGCTTTATAATGGCGGCCGGCCATTCGACGATTGGCCTTGCATTATACGCAGGATTCTGGTAACCTGCGTATAATCGAAGGGGGGCCCAAGATGGAAAGAATACCGCTCGAGGTCCAGAATCTCTATACGGAACTTTTGGACAGATTATCAACCATCGACGCCCATAGGTCTATCGGTCATGTCCCAGGAGCCTTCCTCAAAAAGATGATCAAGGATGAAACTTACTATTACTTCCAGTATTCCGATCCCGGTGGCATCAAACGACAGCTCTACATCGGACGGAAAGACAGCTCTTTGGACAAAGTGGTTAAGAGCTACAGGGAAGCAAGGGCAGTCCTAGAAGAAGATTTAGATGGAGTCCAGCGCCTCTGCGCCCTGCTAAGAGCGGGTGGTGCCCTTTTGACCGACTCGGCCTCGGCCCGCGTATTAAGAGCCCTGTCTGACGGAGGGTTCTTTCGGTTGGATGGGGTGCTTGTTGGTACTCATGCCTTTCTGGTCCTCGGGAATATTTTGGGCGTCAGATGGGGCGGAGGGTCGATCCGAACCCAGGATATCGACATTGCTGCCGAACCATCCTTGAGCATCGCCTTTCCAGGTCCTGGTTCGGATATTCCTGGTGTTCTTGATGCGCTCCAGATGGGTTTTCTCCCGGTGCCCCAGCTCGCCCCCCGGAACCCTTCGACCTCATTTGTTGTTCGTGGCAAGGGACTTCGGTTGGATCTTCTGACACCCCTGCGCGGCAGACGGGTTCAGAAACCCATCTTTATTCCCAGACTGAAAGCCGCAGCTCAAGCCCTCCCCTTTTTGGATTTCTTGACCACGCGACCGGTGCGAGGTGCGCTTGTGGATGGTGGCGGGGTTCTCGTCAATGTCCCCGACCCGGCACGATTTGCAATTCATAAACTCATTGTTTCCGGGGAACGGGGGGCAGGAATGCATACAAGGCGTGAAAAGGATCTGAATCAAGCGGCTCAGGTTTTTTCTGTCCTCCTCGAAGATCGTCCAGGCGATGTCATGATTACATGGAGAGAGATTCAGAGTCGTGGAAAAGGATGGGTAAAAAGGGTTCAAAATGGGGTATCTGCATTAAGGAGAGTGGACCCTCTTATTGGAGAAAAGTTAGGCGCCTACTTAATGGCCGGTTCATAGGTGGGTAAATTCAGTGAAAGAAATGTGAGGCTGATGAGGGAAACTGTTGGGGAAAGATTTCGGGGTGAAGGCCGCTGGTGGCATTCGCACCCTTGAGGATGCTATGAAGATGGTCGAGGCTGGAGCCAACTGAATAGGCACCGGCGGAAGTGTGGCGATTGTTCAAGCAGTTAAAAATTGACAAGTCTGAAATTTAATTTTAAAGTTAATGGAAAAGTAGATGGACCCTGGATCATCATCCATCCTGCCTCTCTTATTAAAACTCTAACCATTTAGGCTTGAAATGAATGTTATACTGATCTACCCTGAAATTCCGGATACCTTTTGGAGTTTCAAGCATGCGCTGAAATTCATACGTAAAAAGGCCGCCTCCCCGCCCCTTGGACTCCTCACCATCGCCCCCATGCTGCCAACCGAATGGAAAAAGCGATTGGTAGATTTAAACGTAAGGAAGCTTACGAAAGAAGACCTTGCATGGGCTGACTGCGCCTTGATCAGTGCGATGACCGTTCAAAGAGGTTCAGCCTATGAAACGATTGCACAATGCAAAGAAGCGGGTCTCCAGGTCATCGCAGGAGGGCCGCTCTTCACAACAGAGTACGAGCAGTTTGAAGCGGTTGATCATTTCGTGCTCAACGAGGCTGAATTGACTCTGCCTGCCTTTCTTGAGGATTTCGCCCAAGGCTGCGCCAAGAGGGTTTACACGACATCTGGTTTTGCCGACATTCGGAAGACACCCGCTCCAATGTGGGAGCTGGCCCATTTTGGCGATTACGCCTCGATGTCCATCCAATTCTCCCGCGGTTGCCCTTTCAATTGTGACTTTTGCAATGTGACGGCCTTGTTCGGCCATCGGCCTCGCACGAAGAGCGCTACGCAGATGATCGCCGAACTGGATAGTCTCTATCATCTGGGGTGGCGGAGTGGGATCTTCTTCGTGGATGATAACCTCATCGGGAACAAGAGGCATCTCAGAACCGATCTCTTGCCTGCGCTCATCGAGTGGAGAAAAAACAAGAAGGGGGTTCCGTTCGGGACGGAGGTGTCCATTAACCTGGCCGACAACGAACTGCTGATGCAGATGATGGTCAAGGCAGGTTTTGATACGGTCTTTATCGGAATCGAGACGCCGAACGAGGATAGCCTGGCCGAATGCAGTAAGAAGCAGAACATGAACCGTGACCTCGTCGAGGATGTGAAGCGTATCCAACGGGCAGGGCTGCAGGTCCAGGGAGGCTTCATCCTCGGTTTTGACAACGATTCAGCTCTTACCTTCCGGCGACTCACTGATTTCATCCAGAAAAGCGGCATTGTGACCGCTATGGTTGGATTGCTTCAAGCCCCTCCAGGCACCAAGCTTTACGAGCGGCTTAAACAAGCAGGGCGATTGCTTGATCGAATATCGGGGGACAACGTTGACGGGACAACGAACATTATCCCTGCGATGAGTCTTGATGCGCTCCGCAAGGGGTATAAGGATGTCCTGCAACACATCTATTCCCCTGAAGTTTACTATAAACGGGTCAGGACCTTTTTACGAGAATATCGACCGCCGCAGATCAAAGTCCCGCTAAACTTTAATCATGTCTCGGCTAACATCCATGCTTTTATCCGTTCCATCTTCCAATTAGGAATCGTTGGCAAGGAACGTTTTCAATACTGGAAGCTTTTCATGTGGACGCTTGCTCGTCGGCCAAGGGCATTCCCACTGGCTATCACATTGGCTATCTATGGGCACCATTTTAGAAAAACATGTAAACTCCATGTCCTGTAACTCGCAATCGCTTCACGTAGGTCTCATAGAAGTTCAATATTTCTAATCGCTGGAATCGTCTCATAATCTCTGTAATCCCTTACCTTGACTTTTTTTAACAAATCAATTAGATATAAGTGAAAATTGGAATCTCCGAGCCCTCTTCCTAACTCCTTTCTGGGAAATGGAAGTCGGCCGTCAGGGCATGGCTGGAAACGGCCATACCTCCCGTGTTTGGAAAGGAGATGGATAATTGGACTTAAAAAGCCGATATCCCAAACACGGGTGTCGGCTTTTTTATTTTTCCCTCACCCCTGATCGGAGAGGGGGGGGTGAGGGGATGGAACCGAATATCACAAATAATCAAATATTCGATTCATTCGTTATCATTCGCGTCATTTGGAAGTGAAAATGAAAGGTTTCTTCAGGGTCCAGACACCCGCTCAACTTCTACAGAAACTTAACCGTTTCAAACCCCTCTCCTATGAAGAGGTTCCCTTTGAGGAATCCCTCCATCGGGTCCTTGCGGAGGATATCATCTCTCCCGCTAATCTTCCTGAATTTCCCCGCTCCACGGTTGATGGTTTTGCTTTAAAGGCAAAGGATACCTATGGAGTCTCTGAAAAGAATCCTGCCCTCTTTCAAGTCATCGGAGAAATTCCCATGGGCAAGATTTCGGAGATCACATTGATGGATGGCGAGGCGGCGAAGGTTGCCACCGGAGGGATGGTTCCGAATGGTGCGGACGCTGTGCAAATGGTTGAATATACCGAATGGGTAGACTCCCACACCATTCATGCCTTTAAAACTCTCTCTCCACTCGAGAATGTGATTCAGGCAGGAGAGGATATCAAGGCGGGAGAGGTCGTCCTGCGAAAGGGTCGTCTCATCCGGCCACAGGAGATAGGACTCCTCGCTGGAATCGGAAGAACCCCTGTCCGGGTATCCCTCAGACCGAGAGTCGGAATCATCTCTTCCGGCGATGAAATCGTTCCTGTAGAACAAAAACCTTTATCCGGAGAGGTGAGAGATATCAATCGCCATACCATCGTTTCAATGGTGAAAGAAACAGGAACCATTCCCGTTTTTTTAGGGATCGCAAAGGACCGCTTTAACGATCTGAAGGAGAAGATTGACTTGGGACTAAGGGAATTGGATATGGTGGTCATCACCGGAGGAAGCTCCGTAGGAACTCTCGACCTCGTAGGGGAAGTCCTCCAGTCTTTTCCCGGAACAGAGATTCTGGGCCACGGTCTATCCATCAGGCCCGGGAAACCTACGCTTCTGGCAGATATCGATGGAAAACCTTTCTTGGGACTTCCAGGCCATCCTGTCTCTGCGATGGTCATCTTCCATCTCTTCGGAAAACCTCTTTTGAAAATCCTGTCCGGTTTATCCGATGAGATGGAGCCACAAATCAAATGGAAGGTGAAAGCCGGCCGCAATATCCCATCCGTGGCAGGACGGGAAGATTACGTGAGGGTAACATTGGAGGAGAAGGATGGAATTCTCTGGGCTTACCCTGTTTTCGGGAAATCCGGAGCCATCTCACACTTGGTCAATGCCGATGGACTCATCAGGATCGGCATCGATGATGAAGGATTGGAAGAAGGAGAAGAAGCGGAAGTGATTCTCCTTTAAAAGGAGAAATCCGAAATTCGAAGCACCTGCCTGCGCGAAGCCGCTTCGGCATAGGCAGGCGAATATCGAAACAATATCAAATCACCAAATTTTCCCGCCAATGCGGGATTCAAAACCAATAAGTTTAAGACATTTGGATTTTGAAAATTTGAGTTTGTTTCGGATTTCGAAATTCGGATTTCGGATTTAAGTGTTTCTATGAAACGCAATATCTACTTAAAGAAGAAGTCGCTGGAGGAGGCAAAGGCTATCTCTTCAAGGCTGGCCGGCCTCATTCAACTTGGAACGGAGACGGTTCCTGTAATACGGGCATTGGGCAGGGTGACCGCCGAGCCTCTCTTTGCAAAAATTTCTTCGCCCCCTTTCCACTGCGCGGCCATGGATGGAATTGCAGTCAGGGCAGAAGCAACTTATGGAGCCACCGAGGATACTCCCAAAACGCTTATCGCTGGCAAAGAGGTTTTCTTTGTCAATACAGGCCATCCGATCCCTCTGGGAATGAATGCAGTGATTATGATTGAAGAGGTTCATCAGATTGATTCCGAAAGGGTGGAAATCAGAGAGGCTGCCCATCCCTGGCAACATGTGAGATCCATCGGTGAAGACATCGTTGCAACGGAGATGGTCTTTCCTGAAAGCCATAAAATCACATCTTATGATATCGGAGCCTTATTGGCGAGCGGTCATCAAGAGATATGTGTGAAGAAAAAACCGAGGGTTCTGATCCTTCCAACCGGATCGGAACTGATAGAACCGGACGAGGTCAATCTTTCGGAGCCGTTATCCAAGATCATCGAGTCCAATTCTTATGTCTTAAGCCATTTGATCTTTGGAGACGGAGGAGAACCTGTCAGGCACCCCATTGTCAAGGACGATTTCCAGAAGATCAGAGAAGCCCTGCTTTCAAATCATGAAGGGGTTGACCTGATCCTGATCATCGCAGGCTCCTCCGCTGGTTCGGAAGACTATACCCGGTCGATCGTTGAAGAATCCGGAGAGGTCTATGCCCATGGTATCTCCATGATGCCCGGGAAACCGACCCTCCTGGGGAGATTCAAAGACCGGCCCATTATCGGAATCCCCGGATATCCTGTTTCGGCCATCATGGCCTATGAGGAATTGGTGAAACCGATTCTTTATCAGGTCATCCATCTTTTCAGACTGGAAAGGCCCAGGATTAAGGTTTCCCCAACCCGAAAGATCCCATCAAAATTGGGAACAGAAGAATTCTTAAGGGTGAAGGCAGGAAAGGTGGGAGAAAAAATCTATGCCTCTCCCCTTCCCCGTGGTTCCGGGATCATCACCTCTCTGACAAAGGCGGATGGAATCATTCGAATCCCCTCTCTCTCAGAGGGCCTGGAGGAGAATCAGGAAATAGAGCTGGAACTTCTCAGACCTCTTGAGGAAATCCTGAATACTGTTGTGATGGTGGGAAGCCATGATCTCACTCTCGACATCCTGGCCAATCTCCTTGGGAAATATTATCCTCCCATCTTTCTCTCCTCCCATTCCGTGGGAAGTTTAGGGGGAATCCTCGCACTAAAGAGCGGGATCTGTCACATCGCCGGTCTCCACCTTCTCGATCCTGATACAGGTGAATATAATTTTTCTTATATCCGAAACTACTTAAAAGGGAGCGAAGTCAAGATTTTTAACCTTGTCCATCGTGAGCAGGGTCTGATCGTCCAGCGTAAAAACCCGAAAGGACTCAAGGGTTTGGTGGATCTCCTCCGGGAGGATATATCCTTTATCAATCGTCAAAAGGGTTCCGGGACCAGAATCCTCCTTGATCATGAACTCAGAGGCCTCTCCATCGATCCGGGTCAGATCAAAGGATATGAGAAGGAGGAGTTTACGCATATGGCCGTGGCCTCCCTGGTTGCCAGCGGCATAGCCGATGCCGGATTGGGGATTCTGCCTGCGTCCAAGGCGATGAATCTCGATTTCATTCCTGTCACAAAGGAGCGTTACGATCTCGTCATCCCATCCATCCACTTCGGAGATGAAAAGATCGGGAAGGTGATCGAGACAGTTCGCTCTAAAAAGTTTAAAGAAGAAGTCCTTCGGATGGGGGGCTATGATGTATCAAGAACAGGAGAGGAACTACAAATTCCAAGTTAGGAGTTCGGAGTTCAGAGTTCGGAGAAAAAGACGATCATAAACACTCCGAACTCCGAACTAATTACTCCGAACTTTAATTAAAAAAAATGCTATTAGATCCCTATCACAGGAAAATAAATTACCTTCGCATTTCGGTGACAGACCGTTGTAATCTCCGCTGTCGCTATTGTATGCCGGAGCAGGGACTTCCCCTCACTCCTCATGAAGAAGTGCTCACCTATGAGGAGATCTTAAGGATCGTCCGTGTTTTTGCGAAAGAAGGAATTTCAAAGATTCGCTTGACTGGCGGGGAACCCCTCGTGCGAAAAGGGATCGTTGATTTTGTCTCCCGGCTTTCGGAGATTGAGGAGATCAGGGATTTAAGCCTGACAACCAATGGATTGCTCCTGAAAGATTATGCCGTGGATTTGAAGCGGGCTGGGCTAAAGAGAATCAACATCAGCCTCGATACTCTCAACCGTGAGAAATTTTCTATGATCACCCGGAGAAATGGCTACGAAAACGTATGGCATGGAATTGAAGAAGCGATGAAGGTGTCTCTTTCTCCGATTAAAATCAATATGGTCGCCATTAAGGGGTTCAATGACGATGAGATTGAGTCCTTTGCCCTGCTGACCCTGCATCACCCGCTCATTGTGCGGTATATTGAGTATATGCCCTCAGGGAATGGGGAGGAATGGAAAGAGGGAAATATTTTAACCGTCCCCGAGATAAAATATCGCCTTGAGGAGATGGGAAATCTCATCCCCATTCCTTCGGACCAATGGGATGGCCCTGCCCGCAGGTTTCGTCTTGAAGGGGCGACCGGAGAGATCGGATTGATTGGACCGGTAAGCGACCACTTCTGCGGCAATTGCAATCGACTGCGATTGACCCCTGATGGAAAGATTAGAACTTGCCTTTTCTCTGATGAAGAGATTGATGTAAAGCAATTTCTCAGGAATGGCGGGAGCGACGGGGATTTAAGGGAACAACTTCTTGTGGCGTTAAAAGCGAAGCCGGAGAAACATCAGATCAATACGCATCAGTTTAAAAAATGCCAGAGAAACATGTCAGCAATAGGAGGATAACAAGGATAGAGGAGCGGGGACTACGTCCCCTTGAGGATCGGCTTATAGCCTTGAGGTAACAGGCAAAAGACAGAATGTTTTGCCTTAAGCCTTAAGCGAAGCGATCCTAAAACGAAGTGCTCCTCAAGTGAAACGCTCCTCAATCTATTATTTGGGAGGAAACCATGCCAAAACTTACCCATTTCGATAAGAAGGGTCGGGCAAAGATGGTTGATGTCAGCGGCAAGGCAGAGACACTGAGGGAAGCTATTGTCCGGGGATCTATCTTTATGAAGCCCGCAACCTTTAAAAAG
This sequence comes from Deltaproteobacteria bacterium, assembly GCA_018333535.1. GTDB lineage: Bacteria > Desulfobacterota > BSN033 > BSN033 > UBA1163 > RBG-16-49-23. The sequence goes on from JAGXTA010000079.1 coordinate 44,152, forward strand.
ATCATGTCCGGCAAGATTGCAAAAGGAGATGTCCTCTCCGTGGCGAAAGTGGCAGGAATTATGGCAGCAAAAAGAACCTCAGAGATCATCCCCATGTGCCATCCCCTCAATCTCTCCCATGTGGAGGTCAATTTCTTCCCCTTTGAAAAAGAGAGCCGGATCGATATCGAGGCAAAGGTCAGGATCAAAGCTCAAACCGGAGTGGAAATGGAAGGCCTCGTGGCTGTGGCCGTCGCAGGCTTGACGATTTATGATATGTGCAAAGCGATTGATCGTGGGATGGTTATTTTTAATATCCACCTGGTCAAAAAAACGGGAGGGAAAAGCGGAACGTATCTCGCAGGGCACAAATAGGAGCATTTCATTTGAGGAGCGGCCTTGGGCCTTGAGGGAAGAGGCAAAAGAATACCCTCAAACCTCGAGTGAAACGCTCCTCAAGCGGAGCAATCATATATTGTGAAGCGCTCCTCAAACTTTCATGGGCAGACGAGGTAGAAATGAAGGAGATCAACAGAGGCAGAGTTCTGGCTGTTAACATCAGCGAAGAAAAGGGTACGAAGAAGACCAATATCGGATCGTGTACCCTTCTTAAAGATTTTGGTCTGGAAGGTGATGCTCACGGCGGACCCTGGCACAGGCAGGTAAGCCTTTTAGCCAATGAATCGGTCGAGAAGATGAAAGCCAAAGGATTGAATGTGGGCTTTGGTGATTTTGCGGAAAATATCACGACAGAAGGCATTGACCTCGTCAGCCTTCCCATCGGAACGGAGATCCGTATCGGAAACTCCATCGTTCTCCGTGTGACCCAGATTGGAAAGGAGTGCCATGAGCGCTGCGCCATCTACTATCAGGCAGGGGATTGCGTGATGCCCAAAGAAGGAATCTTCGCTGAAGTCATAAGCGAAGGAGAAGTGAAGATAGGAGATGAAATAATAATCGAAAAATTCGAAGCACGAAATCCGAAATACGAAACAATCTCAAAATCATAAATTCAAATGTTCCAAACTCATTTTGAATTTTTGTCATTCGAGATTTGAATTTGTTTCGGATTTCGATATTCGAATTTCGGATTTGAGGGGTTAATGATGTTCAAAGTCGCCATTCTGACTATCAGTGACCGGGGTTCCAAAGGCGAGCGGGGGGATTCGAGTGGTCCGCTCATTCAGGAGATGATCAAAGACCTGCCTGCTCAAACCATCCATTACGAAATCATCCCTGATGAGAAAGAGCAAATCGTCAAAGCCTTAAAATGGTGCGCCGATGAATTGAAGGCGGATCTCATTCTCACCACTGGAGGAACAGGTTTAAGTCCAAGAGATGTAACACCCGATGCAACACTGGAAGTGATTAAGAAGGAAGTCCCAGGTTTCTCTGAAGCCATGAGGGCTCAAAGTCTAAAAAAGACGCCTCATGCCATGATCTCAAGAGCCATTGTAGGAATCCGTGATTCAAGTTTAATTGTGAATCTTCCGGGAAGCCCCAAAAGTGTAAAAGAAAATTTAGAAGTGATCCTACCTGCCCTTCCCCACGCCCTCTCCAAATTGAAAGGCGACCCTTCCGAATGCTGTCAGGAGTGAGCAGATCCATCCAGCACTTCTCGGACGACCTGAAGCATCTCTTTCATATTAAACGGTTTGCTGATAAAGTTTTTTGCTCCTCCTTCCAAAAAGGTTTTGTGGGAGCCATCCGGCGAATACCCGCTTGTAATGACCACTTTCACCTCCGGATTGATCTGAAGGAGCTCTTCCAGACACTTCTTTCCACCCATTCCGGGCATGATCAGATCGAGAACAACCAGGGCTATTTCACCCTTCTTCTCCTGATAGAGTTTCAGGGCACTCTCTCCATCGGAGACTTTGAGCACCGTATAGCCATACTTTGCAAAAATCTGCTCGCCAAGATTCCGGATGGGTTCTTCATCGTCCACCAGCAGGATGGTCTCTGATCCTCCTTTGAGTTCCTTATCTTCTCTCCACTCCTCCACGCCCCTCCCCTGTTCTGTGACAGGAAAATAAATTCTGAAGGTGGTTCCTTTACCGGGTTCACTCTCGCAGAGGATATACCCTTCATGGCTTTT
>JAGXTA010000080.1 GCA_018333535.1 Deltaproteobacteria bacterium
CCTTTCTGGAGTATGAAGGGGTGAGCCCTTATAATAATCATGCGGAGCAACAGATGAGATCTCCCGTCCTCACCCGAAAGGTATCCCAACAAAATCGGTCCGACCAGGGTGCCCAAACCCAGTCGATCCTGATGACCCTGTTCCGATCCGCCCAACTCCAAGGTCACAACCCGGTAGAAATCATCCTCTCTACCGCAAAAGAGGCATTGAAAGCTCGGTCAACGGACGAGATCTTAAATTGCCAGCTTATTCTTTTTTCAAAGAGCTAAAGTGATACGAATTATTAAAGAAAAGGGTTCCATCAGATATTATGCCAAGCCTGGGTGGAACAACCTGATTAGGGTTGATTATCATGGCTCAAAAGAAGTGCCGAAAGGAACCTGTCATGCGATTTTGAAGGATGCAGGGGTTCAGAAATAAAGAGAACGGAGGTGTAAAGATGATAGATTTAGAATATTCATTGACGATTGAAGCAACCAAGGAACCTGACTATTTTGGATTTTATTCTCCCGACCTGCCGGGTTTCTCAGGTATTGGGCATTCCGTTGAGGACTGCCTTTATAAAGCGAAGTGGGGGATGATTGAACACGTAAATTTATTAAAGGAACAAGGGTTGCCCGTTCCACCTGAAAACAAAAATCCAAGAATTATTGTCCAAAATGAAGAATCTTTAAGGGCTGCTTAAAATTGGTTTTCGTCCATCAACCTGAACCAGAAGATTAACACCAACCCTTGCCCTAAAGAGTTTAGCCTAAATATACCTTAACGTTGCAATGAAAAGGGGGGTTGGCATGCTTCCAACCCTTTACAATCGCGGATTATTTATATGTTTTATGGGAAACATTCGACATCACCTGAGGTGACCTTTGAGGTATGCTTGAAACCTAAGTAGCAAAACTATTAAAGGTGCCGCTGTAAAGGCTTTCCAGCATACCCACCCCCCTTTTCGTATGATATTTATGCAACTGTAAGATATACCCTCCTTTTTTGCATTAACTCTTTTTTGTTGTAAAATGATTGCATGAGTCCATTCAAACTTGTCTCCGAGTTTCAGCCCAAAGGCGATCAACCGCAGGCCATCGAAAAGTTGAGCCAGGCTGTTCTCCAGAACGTCCCCCACCAGGTCCTTCTTGGTGTGACCGGCTCCGGCAAGACCTTTACCATGGCCAATGTGATCGAAAAGGTCCAGAAACCCACCCTGGTCATCTCACACAACAAGACACTGGCCGCCCAGCTTTACGGAGAATTCAAAGAACTCTTCCCGGAGAATGCGGTTGATTTTTTTGTCAGCTATTATGACTATTATCAGCCCGAGGCCTATATCCCTTCGACCGACACTTATATTGAAAAGGACACACAGATCAATGAGAACATCGATAAGATGCGCCATTCTGCCACCCGCTCCCTTCTCGAGAGAAACGACGTCATCATCGTCGCCAGCGTCTCCTGCATCTACGGACTGGGATCTCCTGAGGCCTACCATGGAATGCTCCTCTATCTGGAGAGAGGAATGGCCATCTCCAGAGAAGAGATTCTTACGAAACTGGTGGAGATTCAGTATGAGCGGAATGACATCGATTTTCACCGGGGGACATTCCGGGTGCGGGGCGATGTGATCGAGGTCTTTCCTGCCCATGAGGAGAATCGTGCGATCCGCATCGAGCTTTTCGGAGACGAAGTTGAGGCCCTTTCTGAGATCGATCCTTTAAGGGGAAGGGTTTTGCAATCGCTCGAAAAGATTCCCATCTATCCGGGAAGCCACTATGTGGCTCCTCCCGAGCGGCTTCAAACAGCGATTCAAAATATACGGAAGGAGTTGAAGGAAAGAGTCGTCTGGTTTAAATCACAGAACATGCTGCTGGAAGCGCAGAAGCTGGAGCAGAGGACCAACTTCGACCTTGAGATGCTTCAGGAATTAGGCTACTGCCAGGGAATCGAGAATTATTCCCGCCATCTCACGGGAAGAGAGGCTGGCCAGCCTCCTCCTGTCCTGCTCGATTACTTTCCGGAGGATTTCCTCCTTTTCATCGATGAAAGCCATGTGACCATCCCTCAGTTAATCGGGATGTTCAGGGGAGACCGTTCCAGGAAAGAGACATTGGTAAATTATGGGTTCCGCCTGCCCTCGGCGCTGGATAACCGGCCCCTGATGTTCGAGGAGTTTGAGAAACGAGTCCATCAAGTGGTTTACGTCTCTGCTACTCCAAGCGATTATGAGATGAAAAAAAGCATCGGGGGAGTAGTCGAGCAAATCATCCGTCCGACCGGACTAATCGATCCCCTTCTTGAAGTGAAGCCAGCGAAAAATCAAGTCGACGATCTTTTGGAAGAGATCCGGAATAGGGTCAAGAGAAAGGAGAGGGTGCTTGTCACCACCCTGACCAAACGGATGGCAGAAGATCTGACTGAATATTATTCGGATCTGGGGGTCCGGGTGAAATATCTCCATTCGGATATTGACACACTCGACCGGGTTGAAATCATCAGAGAACTTCGCCTCGGAGAATTTGATGTCCTCGTCGGGATCAACCTCCTGCGAGAGGGGCTTGACCTTCCGGAGGTGTCTCTGGTGGCCATCCTCGATGCGGACAAGGAGGGATTCCTTCGGTCGGAGAAGTCCTTAATCCAGACCTTTGGTCGGGCCGCAAGAAATATCAATGGCCAGGTGATCCTTTACGCAGATAAGATGACAGGCTCAATGGATCAGGCCATCTTAGAGACGAACCGGAGAAGGAAAGTTCAGGAAGAGTTTAACAAAATCCACCGGATCACGCCGCAGAGCGTGAAGAAATCGGTGAAGAATATATTGGCTTCTATCTATGAGGCAGACTATTTTACCGTTCCTGCTGTTTCCGATATCAAAGAGGATTATACCCCTGTTAGAGATATCCCGGAGATCATCCAGAAATTGAAGAAGGAAATGAAAGAGGCAGCCAGGCGTCTGGAGTTCGAGCACGCCGCCGAACTCCGGGATAAGATCCAGAGGCTTGAAGAGATGGAGTTGAGGATGAGGTAGAAATCAGTAATCAGTAATCAGTAATCAGTAACCAGTGATCAGTTAACTCATTGAAAAGCTGATACAAGCCGTGTTAAGAAAAACCAATGCTAATAAGAAATAAGGGGGCTGAGATGGCTATAGACCAGAAAAAGCGGCAGAAAAAACTTGCAAGGAAGGCAGCCAAACGGAAGAGGGTGTTGGCTGAAAAGAGAAAAGGCGGTTTTCCAGTGACGAAAACTCAGGCATTATGGGCTGCTTCAGCATCGCCCATCCATGAGTGCCTTGTACCCAGGGGAATTTTTGATATGGGTATAGGAGATGTGATCATCAGCCGAAGAATGCCGGATGGCAGTATCGCAGCTTCCGTTTTTCTTGTGGACACCTATTGCCTGGGTGTTAAAGACTGTTTTTTTACAGTTGTCTCAAAGAATAAATATGAAGAACGAGTCAAGCACCTGGAACAGAACGAAAACCTGGAAAGGGTCGAGCCTGAATATGCCGTGAAACTGATCGAAAATGCCGTATCGTATGCAAAGGCCCTTAGTTTTAAACCTCACGAAGACTACTCGAAGGTCAAAAAGATCTTTGGCAGCATCGATCCTTCGGCCTGCCCAAGTGAGTTTGTGTATGGCCAGGACGGCAAGCCCTTTTATGTGTCGGGGCCAAATCAGACCGAGGCAGATTCAAAGAGGATCATCAATACCCTGAATGAACGATTGGGACCAAATGGGTTCCATTATCTTGTAAAAATGGATGTCGAGGAGTAAACCCCGTTAGAAATTTTAGCAGGGCATTAAACTTAGTCGAAATTATTCTGGGAGATAACCCTGTGCGGAGTAGCGAGACAGTGCAACAGACAATGTAGAATATGGTGTTGACTTCCTGTAATTTTGTCTTCACTAATTTTTAAAAATGATGTATATTACGACTGGTAATCGATAAAGGGGTATTGAGATGTCAAAAAGCTTTTTGGTCATTATCCTGTTTATAGCTGTCTTCGCTTCTGTCAGCCTTGCATCAGCACCTCCGCCCGATAGTTCCTCAAGTGAGGTAGTAAAAACGAGTAAGAGTGAAAAGTTTGAAGCGTGGTGGCTTGGACCACTTGTTCAGTTAATTGCAATCGTAGCCGGTGCGTATCTTATTAAATGGCAGGTAAGGGAGAATGCTCGTGAGAAACTAAAACTTCGGGTCTATGAGGCGATCAAAACACATATAGAATCCGTTTCTGAACCAATAACTCATGCCGGAAGCTATTCTCTTAACATTCCAGGATTGTTTAAAGATCATCAAGCAATGCTTGAACCCGGAATGAACCCTTCACCTATAAAGGGGCGTGCATCAGTTTTGTTAGAGCACCATGCAAAAGTGCAGGATGCTATCGTAAACCTATTCAAAACTTTGGAGAGCTATGACATCATAACCCCAAATTTGGGCATTTTCCGAATCGCATTAAGCTCAGCCAGTCACGATCTTAGCAATGCGTTTACCCTTTTATTTTCTGAATCATCGCGTTTCCTTCCAGTTGACGTTCCAGAAGATAGAGCTAAGGAAGTAGGTACAAAAATAATAGAGCGTCCAATGCCTACTCAAGTTCAATTGGAAACCATAGAACATTTGGCAGATCAATATTATAAAGCCACCGTTGATGTAGGGTCTTATCTGGATGATCTGAGCGTTAAAGCACAGAATATCCTTCTTGGTAAATTGTTCGGTCATCGACTGCCTCCAAGACAGCCATCAGACCCAAAAATTAAGGTAATAACTGCTGACGCAGACCGTGTACAAGAACTGAAAAAATACTTTCAGGAAGAGACTGAATGGGGAAGGAAGGAATCAGAAATCAGACAAAGGTTAAAAGAAAATAGATGACAATAAATAAATTAGTCAGCACCGTTTTTTCGCTATACCCAAAACCAGCAAAGCATTTAACTGCTCACTTTCATCCCGTAATCTTCAGTTGCTGAGCATGATTCCCCGTAATGACTTGTAGGTGAAGCCACCTGTCGGCAGCAATCAGGTCAGATGGAAAAATCAAGATCTCCCTGCCTTGACCATTTTCTCAATGGCTCTTAACATTACAGGTTGATTCTATCGATTTAAACTGGTTCCTCTGGCTGAGTTGGATGCTCTTGCCTAAAGTGAAGTCCTCCGCCCACATTCACCCCTCCCCCTCAGAGGGTGGAGGTAAAGGTGGGCGTGATTGATTTTTCTTTGAATAATCTGAAATAATTAAAATTAGTGATGAACTCTTTTGACATATTTAGTAATGAATTTAATGAGTTAACTGTTCCGCCAGAGCATTTTTAGTGCTTTCCATCTTCTGTTAACCTGAATAAACAAGATTAACCCATGTTAATGCTTGCATAATAAGTTAACTTATGTTAATCATTATGTCTAAAGTAAACCCCGTTAGAAAGCCTTCCAATTTCTAACGGGGTAGAAATTGGCATTGCGGATGGAAACCATGACCAACGAAAGATATCTCACCATTCCTGAGCTGGCAAAACTTCTCGGAGTCAGCCGTATCGCAATATACAATCGAGTCAAGAAGGGGCAGATCCCTGCCTCAAAGATAGGTAAGACCTACTTTATTACAGACCTGACGATTGCACATATCCTCGGGAAAGAGGTTACGAAAAGTGGAAAGGACCGGATTGATGCCGCTGTCCGCAAGACAGTACAGGAATATGGAGAAGTCCTGAAAAAGTTGGGTAAGGAATAGTGAAGATCATAACTATTGCTGATGTAGAATACCTTGCTGTCCGGCTCGCGAAGGAACATCTCTCTTTCGATGAGCCAATACCGGACTTTTCTACTCGTTTTCCAAATATACTTGAAAGCTGTGTGTTGACCCCATTTCAGAGATTTTCAGGCAAGGCCTTGTATCCAACGCTGGTTGCCAAAGCAAGTATTCTCTTCTACCTTTTGATTAAAAACCATCCTTTTCAGAATGGTAATAAGAGAATTGCCCTAACTACCCTGCTCACATTCTTATACGGTAACAACAAGTGGCTGAAGGCTGATACCCAGGAATTATACAATTTCACCGTTTGGGTTGCACAGAGCCCAGCGCAACTTAAAGACCAGGTTGTCGCGGCTATCCAGAAGTACATTCGAGATCATCTTACAGATGCAGAATAGTCTGGCCATCAAGGTCAGATAGACCACTCGGTGGCTATCTGAATTGTCTTTTAAGCTCCAGCTAAGTTTCAGCCCTCCCTCTAAACACGGTCGCTATTAAATCTAAAACGAATTCAACATGAGCCGAAAGATTATCCCCAGGTTTTCGAATGGGTTGATTTTCTTGTATGATCTGAGATAATTTAAATTAGACATGAACTCTTTGGAAGAAAAGCTTAACAACTTACCCACCAATCCAGGGGTCTATCTTTTTAAAGACGCTAAGGGGACGGTACTCTATGTGGGGAAGGCGGGGAATATCAAGCACAGGGTGAGTTCTTATTTCCAGAGGGCTGGGGAGAAGGATGCGAAGACGCTTGCTCTACTGGAAAAGGTAGCCGACATCGAGACGATTCTCACCGATACAGAGAAGGAAGCCCTCATCCTTGAAGACAACCTCATTAAAGAACATCACCCCAGATACAACATCAAGCTGAGGGATGACAAGCGGTACCCATGTTTGAGGCTATCCGTTGAGGAGGATTTTCCGACTCTGAGCATTGTGAGACGGATCAAGAAGGATCGATCCATTTACTTCGGGCCATATCCGTCCGCCACTTCCCTTAAAGAGACCTTGAAGTTGATCCGGCGTCTTTTTCCCATCCGGACCTGCCGCCACACCAAATTCTCAAATCGTATAAGGCCCTGCATCAACTATGAGATGGAGCGCTGTTCGGGCCCCTGTTGCGGGAAGATCGATCCGGCTCAATATGGGGAGATCATCCGGCAGGTGAGGATGTTTCTCGAAGGCAGAAACAGAGACCTGATTGAAAGTTTGAAGAGACGAATGGAGGAGGCGGCGGAACAACTCCATTTTGAAAAGGCGGCGAGAATTCGAGACCAGATCGAACATATCGAAAGGGTAATCGAGAGACAGAACATTGTCTCCCGAGATTTTATCGACAGGGATGTGATTGGATTTCACCGTCAGGATCATCGTGCTGCTGTCTACTCCCTTTTTATCAGGGCAGGAAAACTTTTAGGTGGGAAGGGTTTTAACTTTTCGTCCATCAGTCTTCCGGATGAAGAGATTCTTTCTTCATTTTTAAGGCAATATTATCGGGAAGATCGATTCATCCCGGAACAGATCCTGATCCCGAAACATATCTTCGAAAAGAATCTTTCCGAAGGATGGTTGACAGAGTTGAAGGGCAAAAAGGTCTGTCTCCTCGTTCCTCAAAAAGGGGCTAAGAGGAAACTCCTTGAAATGGCTTCTGATAATGCGGAGAAGTTTCTTCGCCGGGAGGCCGGTCTAGAGGAGGACAGGGAAAATCTTTTGTTGAACTTGAAGGAGAGCCTCCACCTTAGCAGAGTTCCAAAAAGGATTGAGGCTTTCGATATCTCCAATCTCCAGGGTGGGCAGGCCGTTGGGTCGATGGTCTCCTTTGAAGATGGAGAGCCGAACAAAGATCGATACCGCCATTTCAAGATTAAAACCGTCGAAGGGTCTGACGATTATGGCATGATGTATGAAGTTCTCCTTCGCCGGTATCAAAAGGCTGTTGAAGAGATGGATCTCCCTGACCTAGTTTTGGTGGATGGAGGAAAAGGGCAGCTCAATGTGGCCAAGGAAGTGTTTAAAGAGCTGGGGATCAAAGAGGTTGATCTCCTCAGCCTGGCTAAAGCGAGAAGAGTAGGGCACGCTGAAACGTCAGACGAAAAGGTCTTCCATCCCCAATACAAGGAGCCGATCACTTTAGGGAAACAGTCTCCACTTCTCCGCTTTCTCGACCAGATTCGAGACGAAGCCCACCGCTTTGCCATTACCTACCATAAAAAAGTGAGACAGAGAGAGGCCATTTACTCTGCCTTGGGAGAGATTCCAGGAATAGGGAAAACCCGGCAGAGGGAATTATTAAAATATTTTGGCAGTGTCGAAAAGATTAAAGAGGCTACTTTGGAGGAATTGGGGAGGGTTCCTAAAATAACCCCCAAATCAGCCAGATCGGTCTACGATTTTTTTCTTTCCTCCCAACCTGAAAAGAGCACAACCTGAAAAGAGCACTTGACTTCTACCAGGGTTTATTAAAAAATGGGCTGATATTGAAGCGGAAACGCTAACTCAATTCAATAGGAGGTGTTGGGATAAAGGCAAAATTTTTGAGTATGATCCCACTTCTCCTTGTGGCGCTGGGTATAGCTGGAGTGGCAGGCTGTAACATGTGCAGAGCAGAACCTTTCAAAAATATATTTTCATCCGGAAGGTTTCCGGTGATTGTCATCGCCCACAGGGGCTTTTCCGGAGTGGCCCCTGAAAATACGATGAGCGCTTTTAAAAAAGCGATGGAGGTGGGCAGCGACATGATCGAACTTGATGTCCGCCTCTCGAAGGATGGTGAGGTCGTGGTGATCCATGATGAGACGCTGGAAAGAGCTACCAGCGGGAAGGGGAGAGTGATCGGTCTAACTCTGGATGAGTTGAAGAAGTTGGATGCGGGTTCGAAATTTCATCCTTCCTACGCAGGGGAAAAGATTCCAACCCTTCGCGAGGTGTTGGAAATAGCGAAGGGAAAGGTCCCGGTCAATATTGAATTGAAGAAGGGAGATTATGGCAGATGGACGATCCTCGATCTGGCCGAGCGGGCACTCGGGGAGGTGGAGAAGGCTGGGATGGTGGATCAGGTAATTTTTTCATCTTTCGATCCGATAGCCCTTGAAAGGGTTTTAAAGAAGAACCAGGCCGTGCCGGTTGCCTATCTCTACAACAGGCCCTGGAATTTTCCTCGGGAAGTAACCGAAGGGAGGCCCTTCTCAATCCTGAACTGCCGGAAATCGGTTTTGACCTCGGAGAACATCTCCCGTGCCCATCAGGAGGGTATCCGGATCGGCGTCTATACCCTCAATACGGAAGAGGAGATGGGAAAATTCATTGACCTAAAGGTGGATGCCATCATTACGGATTACCCTGACCGACTCATCAACATCCTTAAGAAAAGATACCCATAATTAAAAAATCCGAAATCCGAATATCGAAATCCGAAACAAATCCGAATCCCCAAATTTAAATTTCTAAACCTTTTACTTGTTTCAAACATTTGAAATTTCACTATTTGGTATTGTTTCGAATTGATCCCTTTGGGAAGCTTCGCCCGGATTTCGGGCTTCGGATTTATTGCCTGCTAACCAAAGGCAACATAGTTGTTATTTTAGCAACAACTTATTTCCTGAGAGGATAATCTGGATTCTTTCATCGTCACTATTGATCATGGAAGTTCAGCAGCTAAGGTTCTCGCTTTTGATCAACAGGCACGGTTAGCCCATCGCTCTTCCCGGTCCCTAAAAATTGAGCGACCTCAACCAACCCATGTAGAACAGGACCCGCTCAATGTTCTTGAGGAGACAAAAAGGGCATTGGATGAGGTTCTTTCTGCTGTTTATGCCGATGGCCATAAGGTTTCTGCCATCGGGCTGGCCTGCCAGCGATCTTCGTTCCTCCTCTGGGATCGGAGCAATGGAAAGCCCTTCACACCGATCATCTCCTGGCAAGACCTGAGAGCAAAGCATCTCTGCGAAACCCTGAGTCCTCACCGGAATGAAATCTATCAAAAGGCAGGACTTCCCCTGACCGGACATTACGGAGGGATGGTATATGATCCCGGGAATGTACGGGATTGCCGCTCCATATTGGAAAGAAACGGCTGTAACGGAGTTTATAGGGAGAGGAGAGTGCCTTTCAAAGGAAGTCCAATTAAGGGTGGGGATGGAGTCCATCGCCTTTTTAATTTCGGATATCCTACAAAAGATCCAGAGCCTCCCTGATCTACGGATCAACCGGATACTGGCTTCAGGAGGAGCGGCCCGACCTCCCCTCCTTCAGTTCCAAGCAGATCTTCTCGGGGCGCCTGTTCATCATGCTTCGATATCCGATGCAACAGCCCTGGGGGGTGCCTTCTTAGCCGGACTCTCGATGGGGTTCTGGAAGGATATGAAAGAGATTCAGTCTTTGATCCGTGAAGAAGAAATATTTTAGTAACGTTCAAAAGGTGAGGCATAAATGTTTTGACAAGAGCACGATCTCCCTCTAAGGTTAGAGTCGCCAGACAAAAACCATAAGAAGGAGATCGTGATGGAACAAGAAATACATATCACACTCCGGTTTACTCTTGCAACTGGGGAGGTGAATCTTAACGAGATTGTGTATCGGTTGAAGGAGCTTCGGGATCCATTGGTGTTGAAGATTTTGGAGCAGGTGCTCATGAGTTATGATGATTTGATTTCAGAACGGTTGCGT
>JAGXTA010000081.1 GCA_018333535.1 Deltaproteobacteria bacterium
CCCTTGACCCAAATTATGCATACGCATACAGGGCGCTTGCGCTTGCTACCATCATTGATATATGGCTTGGATTGAGTGAGAACCCTCAGGAATCTCTGAAGAAATGTATTGATTTATATAAGAAAGCGATTGGTCTCGATAACTCCTTTGCCTTGGCTTATTCTGGCTTAGGTTATGCATTGGTCTTGGCGAGGAGATATGATGAAGCCATTGCCCAAGTGGAACGGGGGTTCAAGCTTGAGCCAAATTCTGCTGATGTAGTTTGCATTTATGCGATTGTTTTACTCTACTTAGGGAGACAAGAAGAATCTCTATCCTATTTCCAAAGCGCCATACGGCTCAATCCTAAACCACCCAATACCTATTTGCGTCACTATGCGGCAGCGCTTCGTGATATTGGGCTGTACGAAGAATCCATTGCTCAGGTCAAAAAAGCGATTGAGCGGGAGCCAAGGGATTTGTTGTCATATATCGTCCTGGCTTCTGCACAAAGCATGGCAGGACGGGAAAAGGAGGCCCGTGCGGCAGCTGCCCAAGTCCTCAAGATAAACCCAAAATTTTCGTTGGAGCAAATTGAAAAAACAACCCCGCATAAAGACCCGGCTATAAAAGCACGTTTCATTGATTCCCTGCGCAAAGCCGGGTTGAAATAAGGAAAGTCCTACAATTGATTCATTCAGACAAGCGCAGCACCACGCTCAACGAGAAGTTGGCGAAGCACAGAACGATGACAGTGCTGCTCATCATTGCAATAACATCCGACCGAGAAATTGGCCTGGTGCGATAATGCGGCGAGAAGATCAAGCACCCGACTGTTCTCCGGTCGGCTCATTTCAGAGCGATAGTGTTTGACGAAAGAGCGCCAAGCCCTCTCGTCTTTAGCTGATCTTCCTGCCTTAAGAAGGTTCTCACTGGGAGCGAGGTTAGGTAGCCACACATCATAATAATTGCGTGACGCATGCTGACTCTTAGGCACGCCTCTGGGTGGACGCCGAACAGTACCGATGCGCAGCCCTTCATCGATAACACGAGGGCTCCCAAGCTGGACAATATGAACCGCCATGGACTCACCTCCGTTTTAACGATTTTAGCTTCTCTACTCGACCCCTAAAGAGTGTGCAGACAAAGCCCGATTTGGCCAACCTTAGGATTCTTAATTAGTTGATTTCACGGTTCATATTATAGTCAATAAAGAGGTCATGTCAACGAATCATTGCTCCATCATCCCCAATGAGTTGACGCGGTGTGTCAGAAGAGTTACACAAATTTTGGCGGTGAAACTTATGCCTGTAAAAAACTCTCGAATTAATGTTGTGCTGGAAAATCCTTTACCATACCATCGAACCGTCCCCAATTCCTACGATCTGAACCGAGGCCTGCAGGCTTTTGCGAAGAGAGATAAATTCCCCATTTTAAAGGGGAGCTTAGGAGGGATTTTACTCCATTGCCATTTTAGCTCTATTGTGATAATAAATTACATGTGGAGCATGATCTAAAGGAAAAAGAGTTTATCATACTTCTTGGTGAAGACAGCAGGATCCGACATTATCATGGCAGGATGAAACAACAAGTAGTTGAATTTATGGTCCAGTTAGAGCTCCATATAAAAGGGGAATGGAAACCCGTCATTCGGTATGATACGGCTCATGGGTTTGCCCATAGAGATACCTATTCCGGTCACGGCAAGGTTGAGAAAATCCCACTATCTATTGGGGATTTCAATAGCACCTTAACATTTGCCGAATTTGACATTAGGTCGAACTGGGAACTGTATCGTGAAAGGTTTCTAAGGGAGGTGTTTGAAAATGACTGACAAAGAGTTTTTTGATAAGAGCCTTACATTAAGTTTTGAGTTTAGCAGATATATCATCGCTCACCCGGAGATGGAGGAACAGATTCCGAAAGGAGCACTTGTCATATTACTTTTAGAGGATGACCCCGTTTTCAACCAGCGGGCAATGGAGTTAGCACAAGCAAAAAAAGAAACAAATCAACCCATGGTTGTCGTGAGAATTCAGAAACTCCTTCCCCCTACGGAATCTCGTCTTGTTAATCCAAGGTTGGAAATGGTCTCTAACCTGTAAAATAATCGGGGACTAATCGGGGACGGGTTCCTATTTCGGACGGTTGAATAAGACCCTCCATTTGAATCCATCCCCAATTCCTCTAATGCATATCAATTGATTTTATGTAACATCTTCCCAATGACCTTCCAGACACCGTCTTGTTTCATTCGGATTTCTGTAAATCGACTATAGACATTGCCACCCATCGTACTGTATTTACAAGTATATTGAACGATGGCAACATTTCCGAAAACCTTAATTGCATAGGGTTTCAATTCAGCAGAGTAAAACTCAATCGGAGCAAGAAACTCTTTAAATTTTGCCAGGCCTAAAACCTGTTCAGACCAATAAGGCCAGAAGGCCCCATCTTCATGATGATCCTTTACGAATCCTTCTAAATCTCGTTGCGTCAAGGCCTTCCATCTTGCTTCTTCAAGTTCCCAAATCTCTTTTTGCACCGCTGTCCATTCTTGGCTATAAGCTGGAATTTGAAATAAAGCCACCCCAGTGATTAAAGGCAGAATTACCCACATCTTTTTGGTATTCATAAACCCCCTCCTTTCCTTTGAATAGATTTTGCTTGATTTTAAATTTTTATGTATAATGATGACGGTTTAAACCGTACCTCCTTTTGTGGCTATATGTAACTTGTTAAAATTACGTGACTATTTAAAATCTGATTGAGGCCTAAAAATGGATGAAAGCCCCAGACAGCCCATCAAAATCGACCTCAATCAATTCAAACTTCACATCCATCTCAAACATAAAACAGAATTGACCCTCCATTTCGATTCGCCCTCGCGGATGTTTTACCTTGCGGTCATCGCCCTTGTCGTTAACGAGATGAAAAGGCTTGGAAAAATCACATCCATCCCATTGGAAGAACATTCCGCCCTCCTTGCCTTGTTTAACAAAACCGTTGGAGGTTCGGCCGGGTCATCGGATAGGGAACACCTAATTCCGAGGATTTACAGGAAATGGAAAGATGCGCTGCCGGACCTTGAGAATGGACCTCTTTTCAGGGTGATCGGCAGAAAGAAAGAGTTAGAAAATGGGGTTGGAAAAACTTATCAATTTACAGAGGCAGAAAAGGACAGTTGGGCCAATCTTTTTGAGTACAGGGGAAGCCACGAACATGTGAGGCTCAGGTTTTCGGTCGACAAACTCGGAGCGAGTTTAGATGATATTGTCATTATTTATGAGGGATACCAGAACGCAGAGGCGTGGGAGAAGTTTATTTCAAGTCTTGGACAGAAAGGAGAAGAGAAACCGAAACCCATTGAATTCTTCCCTAAAGAGCCTGAGATCCCAATAGTCCCATCCAGGGAAGACAAGATCCTATCATTAAAAAAGCGATGGCAGTGGGTAGCTCTGACTATTGTATTAATCGTAGTAGCTTTAGCCGTCTGGAAAGGTTATTTTTACTTTCCTCCGGGCAGGGTGGCCTCCATACAAAGGATGGCCTTTCCTCTGCCTGATAAACCCTCCATTGCGGTGCTCCCATTTGTGAATATGACAGATGATCCTCGTCAGGAATCCTTCTGTGACGGTTTGAGCGAGGAGATCATCACGACACTCTCAAAGATTCCGAAGCTGTTTGTCATTGCCAGAAATTCCACGTTTACCTACAAAGGAAAACCGGCGAAAGTGCAGCAGGTCTCAGAGGAGTTAGGGATACAGTATGTCCTGGAGGGGAGTGTAAGGAAGGCCGGGGAACAGGTAAGAATCACGGCGCAATTAAATGATGCCCTGACCGGACGTCATTTATGGGCGGAGCGTTATGACAGGAATCCAAAAAATATATTTGTTATTCAGGATGAGATTACAACACACATCATCACAGCGCTGCAGGTGAAATTGATGGAGGGTGAGCAAGCCCGGATATTCTCGAAAGGCACTAAAAATCTTGATGCCTATATGAAGGCCGTAGAGGCGATCTATTTATGCCATCAGACCACCATTGAAGGGAATATCAGGGCGAGGCAACTCGCAGAAGAGGCGATCTCCCTTGACCCTAACTATGCATCCGCATACAGGGCGCTTGCGCTCGCCAACATCATTGATATCTGGCTCGGATTGAGCAAGGATTCAGAGGAGTCTCTGAAGCAAAGCCTTGAGCTATATAAGAAAGCGGTCACCCTGGATGCCTCCTATGCCATGGGTTACGTCGGTTTGGGTTATGCATTGATGATGGCGCGGAAATACGATGAAGGCATTGCCCAGGCGGAGCGGGGGCTCGAGCTTGCGCCAAATTCTGCTGATGTTGTTATTGGATATGCCAATATCCTGCTTTACACAGGTTGAGATTCCATCCCCTTCTTCGAAAGGGCAATGCGGCTCAATCCTAAACCGCCTAATCTGTATTTGCGTAAATATGCGGAAGCGCTTTGTGATCTCGGGCGGTATGAAGAAGCCATTGCTCAATTCAAGAAAGCGATTGAGCGGGAGCCCGGAGATGTATTTGCTAATATTTTCCTTACCGCTACGTATAGCATGATGGGTCGCGGAAAAGAGGCCCGGGCGGCAGCGGCTGAGGTCCTCAAGATAAACCCAAGATTTTCACTTGAACAATTTGCCAAGGTCCATCCCTACAAAGACCCTGCCACAAAAGACCGCTACATCGATTCCCTGCGCAAAGCCGGTTTGAAATGAAATTGGGGACGGGTTCCTATTTGGAGTGATCGGATACAGCCATCATTTTGAATCAGTCCCTAATCCCACCTCCCCAATCCCAAGGGTTGGCCTCTTATCCTCAATCATATAAGAAAAAAAGTTGACTAATTTGAAATCATTTAGTACCATTAAAATGACATCACATTGTGCATCCGGAGGAAGACCATGAAGACCATCACGATTCGCGGAATTGATCCCGGGCTGGACCGGGTGATCAAGTTCCGGGCAAAACAGAACAACCTGAGTGTAAATCAGTGGATCCTGCAGGCGCTAAAAAAAATTACCGGTATGGGGAAAGAGCCGGTGTTCAAAAAGCACTATGATCTGGACGCTCTTTCGGGCGGTTGGAGCAGGGAAGAAGCGAGAACTTTTCAGAAAAAAACTCAAATCTTCGAGAAGATCGATGAGGATGTCTGGAAATGAGAAGAATCGCAATTGACACAAACATCTACACCTCTTTCAAGATCAATGATCAAAATGTTGTTGAGACGTTCAGAGACTGCGACCTTATCGGCGTGGACATAACGGTCATCGCCGAGCTCTTTTCAGGGTTTTCCCTCGGCGCTAAGGAAAAGAAAAACCGGCAGGAGTTAGAAGCGTTTCTCAACTCTCCCCGGGTTGAAATTCTTCTGCATGATCTCGAAACGGCAGATCATTATGCTTTGATTGTTAGAAGATTAAAGGCCAAGGGGCGGCCTATTCCCACAAACGACATCTGGATCGCTGCCAATGCGATGAAACATGGTTTGGCACTTTATTCCTTTGACAACCATTTTGAAGAGATTGAGGGTCTGCTGTTATTATCTGCAATAAAAAATGATGCCTAAAATTGGGGACGGTTTCCTATTTCGGGCCATCGAATAGAATCTAATTTTAACCGGTCCCCAATTCCTCGATACAAAAATAGGCGTCCCTCATTCCAGACGGACTAAAATTCGGGGACGCCGTCCTCTACCTTGAGAATTGTCATAAAAGGGCGACCTTGGCGCAATCTGACATACTCCTCTCGGTTTTTCTTGTTACGTTGGAACTTGTAGCAATCTGTGCCTTTCTCGTCGGAGACACACACCTGGTCGTTGCCCTTGACCTCCCAAGTGCAAGGAGTACGCAGCTCTGCAGAGATTAAAATCCCTTTGCCGTCGGCACGGTAATGTTCGACAACAGGGACTCCCAGATAGGTGCTCCTGAATGTTTTGTTTGAGTAAAGGGCGCGAAGTTCCTTCGGGGTCTTGATGTCCACCCAGTCCTGCGACGCAACTGGCCCAGACAGCATGAAAAACAATACACCTGTCAACCATATGATATTTCTCGATGTCATAGCTTCACCTCCCCAAACTTCATTTTCAGATGTAGAGTAAAAAAGTGCCCCGAATCTATTTGCCTATTTCTGCAACTCAAAAGTTCCTACATACCTTGAGCAGGATTGGATTGTTCCCGGTTCTATCATCTTGCCGATCGCTGATGTTTTCCCTTTTGCTTCTCCTTTAATCCCTTTCCATTTGCCAGTGCCGTGCAATAGTTTCATTGTTTTTTCAGGTCCGAGAACCACAACCTCTGCGATTATAATGTCTCCATCGGGGTCCATGATCTTCCAATAACTGTCCGACCGCCGTTTGCCATCCTCAGTTTTGGCAATAGCCACTACATGGAATGTACAGTTATTAAAAACCTTATTCTCATGATGGCTAAAGATAAGACCTTTTAGGTCTATGCTGGCAATAGATATTTCTTTGCTCTGGTATGCCACCGTAGAACTCCCTGCACCGCATTCTGTGACATCGAACGGTGTCTGTGATTCGGCAATCGGAGCAAACAAAAGGAGACCGAGAATTCCGAATAGACTGCATGATAGGATATTTGCTTTTTTAATAACCATAGTCCTTTCCTCCTTTCAAATTTATTCGTTAGCCTCAATGATGAGGCTCGAATAGATGGTTGTTTTACCATTTGATCTTCGACTTTCCATTATTTATGATCTCCCCCCCCTTCCCCCAAGACATCTGAATATTACTTCCACTCCCAGAATTCTACCTTGAATTTTGGAACTTGTTGAATATTGACAACTTTTTTAACACATGATAGGATTTCTGACGGTAATAACCGTCAGATTTTTTTAATAATTTTTAGCACTCAAGGGATCTCCTGTCTTTTCAATAGGTTTGAGGGGATAGGAAAATGGTGGAAAATTCCAGGCATCCTCCCATAACAATTGACCTGAATCAATTCAGGCTCCATATTGATCTCAAAAATAGAATTAAGCTGATCCTTGATTTCAAATCGCCCTCCCGAAAGTTTTACCTCTCCTTAATTGCCTTTATTGTTAACGAGATGAAAAGATTAGGGAAAATTGCCTCAATCCCCCTCGAAGGGCACTATGACCTACTTGCTTTGCTGAATGAAACGATTGGGGAGTCTGCCGGATCATCAGAGAAGGAGAGATTGCTTCCAAGAATCTATAGGAAATGGCAGCGAGCCCTGCCTAACCTGGAAGAAGCTCCGCTTTTCAAAGTCATGGGAAGGAAGAAGGAGTTTGAAGAAGGGATTGGTAAAACCTATCCTTTTACCGAGACTGAAAAAGACCTCTGGGCTAATTTATTTGAGTATCGCGGGAGCGAGGAGAATGTCAGGCTCAGGTTTTCTATTGATAAACTCGGGGCCGGTTTAGATGATGTTATCATCATCTATGAAGGATACCAGAACGCCGAGGCCTGGGAAAGGTTTATTTCGAGCCTCAGGCAGAAGGATGAAGAGAAACCAGAGACTGTCGAGCTTATCCCTAAAGAATCTGGAGCTCCGGTGGCATCACCCAGGAAAGAAAAGATTACAATACTAAAGCAATGGCAGTGGGTGGCCTTCACCGTCGTAATCATCGTAGCAGGTTTGACGATCTGGAAAAGCTATTTTTTCACTCCTCCGGGCAGGGTTGCATCAGTAGAAAAAATGGCCTTTCCTCTTCCTGATAAGCCCTCCATTGCTGTGCTCCCGTTTGTGAATATGACCGATGATCCCCGCCAGGAAATCTTCTGTGATGGCTTGAGCGAGGAGATTATTACGACCCTTTCAAAGATTCCAAAGCTGTTTGTGATTGCCCGAAATTCCACGTTTACTTACAAGGGGAAACCCTTCAAGGTACAGCAGGTCGCAGAGGAGTTAGGGGTGCAGTTTGTCCTGGAGGGGAGTGTCCGAAAG
>JAGXTA010000082.1 GCA_018333535.1 Deltaproteobacteria bacterium
ATGGCCAGCAGCCTCTATCGGCTCTTAGGGACGGAGATCGGACAGGGATATCAAACGGCAATCTCCCGTCATCTGTTTCGTGACTTTATCGAGGCAACGGCCCAGGTCCACATCCTTGAGAAGGAGATTGTAGTTCAATTCCAGAAACGGGCTCATAATCCATTGCTGTTGGCCGCGGGTTTCGATAAAAAGAATGTTCCGATCCCCTGGCTAGGGAAAAAACGACTGCAACTTCTGTTCGGTTGAGGCGCATGGTGTTAACTCAAAAAACTAACATGGGAATCCAGGCTTGTGAATTTTTTCTTCTTGACAATAAATTTTATTTAGTATATGAATCTTATTCATTAAATAAATACTACTAACAATTTAATTGGACTCGATATGGGTATACCGGAAAGAAAAAATCGTGAAAGGAATTTGAGGAAGCAGCAAATTCAGAATGCTGCTAAAGAATTATTTATAAATAAGGGTTTTCATTCAACCACTATGGAAGAAATTGCTCAAAGGGCTGAGTTAAGCCCGGGGACACTCTATCTATATTTTCAAAATAAGGAAGAACTTTACGCCTCTATAAATTTGATTACACTACAAGGTTTATTTAATGAAATAGAAAAAATTTATAGTAACAAGAACTTATCTGTTGAAAAGAAAATAATCAAGCTTAAAGATGGGATGTACAAAGTATTTAAAAATGACCCACTCATCTTACGTAATATTTTGCATGTCCAATTAGAAGATACTTTACCTGCCCTGAGCAAGGAACTTTTAGATGAACTTAACAAAATATCCCAAAAGTCAATGGCCATGATTGCTAATGTATATGAAGAGGGGGTCCGTCAAGGAAAATTCAGAGAAGGAGATGGGATGGCCCATGCCGATATTATCTGGTCAACATTTACTGGCCTCGTAATATGGGAAGAGTCAAAAAGAAAAATCAACCCCAAAAAGGATTTCCTTAAATCTACCCTTGATCGGGCTTTTGATATCATTTGTCAGGGTATTAAAAAATGATGAAATGATTTTCATCTTCACATGAGAGGTCACTCACCTCTACCTGTTTATTAGGTGGTACTTGAGGAAAAGGGAAATGGACCCTAACGATTATACGATTTTTTCTTTTATCAAACGCAATGCCAGAACTTACGGTAACAGAATTGCTTTGATATCAGGGAATGAAAGAATAACCCACAGCCAGTTTCTGGAAAAGGTAAATCAACTTTCTTGTGGACTTATGGGTGCTGGTGTGGAACAGGGCGACCGAATCGGTATCTTGAGTCAAAATAGCATAGAGTATGCTTACCTTTGTGGCGCAGCTGCCAAAATAGGGGCCATTATCCTACCCATCAACTGGCGTCTAGATTCAGGAGAGATCGAATATATCATTTCCGATGGGACACCAAAGATTGTCTTTGTCAGTTCTGAATTTCAGGACAGGATTAAACCCTTAATTTCCAAGTTTGATTTGATTAAAAAGACCTATGCCTTGGGTCAGGCTGAGGGCTTTTTTGAGGCTTTTAATAATTTAATGGTTGGTGAAGGGATTTCCCCCGAGGGGAACATACGTTCAGATGATGACTATTTGATAATTTATACCGCTGCAGTTGAGGGCAGACCAAGGGGTGCGGTCCTAAGCCATCAAAACGTGATTGCCTCAAATTTACAATCCATATATTATTGGACATTAACAAAAGAAGACGTGCATCTTCTTATCCTACCATTTTATCACATTGCTGGACTGGGCATGGTTTTAAGCGTCATGCAGGTCGGAGGCTCAAGTATCATCATCCCCAAGTTTGATGCCGATCTTGTTCTCAAACACATTCAAGAGGATAAAGTAACGGTTTTTGGGGAGTTTCCCCCCATACTGAAGACTCTGGTGGAAAAGGCTGAGGGGGGCAATTATGATCTTTCGAGTGTGAGACATGTAGTCGGTTTGGATGATCCCGACATAATCAAAAAGTTTCAAGAAATGAGCGGAGGGACCTTTTGGTCCGCCTATGGACAATCGGAAACTACGGGCATTTTTAGCTTTGCACCCTATTTTGAAAGGCCGGGGTCTGCAGGGTTGCCGAGTTTCATGGCTGAGGTTGAAATCGTGGACGAGTATGATCACCTTGTCGAAAAAGGACAATCCGGTGAGATTGTGATCCGGGGTCCGATGGTATTCAAGGGCTACTGGAACCTGGAAAAGGACAATGCCTATATTTTCCGTAATGGATGGCATCATACGGGCGATATGGGTAGTTTTGATCCTGATGGATACCTTTGGTATAAAGGACGATCACCCACAAAGGAACTGATCAAGACAGGAGGGGAAAACGTTTATCCGGCTGAAGTGGAAACGGCGATCCTTAAACATCCTGCGATAAAGGAAGCTGTGGTCTTCGGGGTTCCCGATTCCAAGTGGGGTGAGACCATCAAGGCGGTTTGTGTATTAAAGCAAGGAGAGAGGCTAACCGAAAGTGAGCTCATTGAATTCGTCGCAGGTCGGGTCGCCCGATATAAGAAACCCAACCATGTAGTATTTACTTCAAGTCTCCCAAAAAATGAGAACAGTCTCATTGATCGACAAAAGGTCAAAGCAGATTACGAAAAGATCTAGAGGATGATAAGGAGAGCTAAGTGGGAAACGAGAAGACCAAGGGGATAATGATCCGAGAGGTTCTTTCAGAAAAAAGGTGCGCCCCCCAACTTACCTACTTTAGTAAAACTTTCATCAAAAAGGAAGACGACAAGCCTTAAAAAGCGAAGGGGTTTTTACTGAAAAAACCAAATTACCTAAGGAGGATTTAAAATGAGCAAGAAACTTATGACAGCTTTGTTGGTAAGTTTGCTTCTGATCCCTACCTTAACAGAAGCCTCGGAGAAAAGCCTAACCGTGGCTGTATCGGCGACCTATACGGGGGGGTTTGCCTCAATAGGTAAATATGTCTCCGATGGAAAGATAGACTACCTAAACTGGATAGCAAGTCGCGGCGGAATTGAATACAAAGACCCTGCAAGTGGCAAGAAAGAAATGGTGGCCATAAAGGTGATATGGGAAGATAACCAGTTTGATGTTACTAAGTCCGTAACGGCCTATAAAAGGTTCAAAGCCCGCAAGGCGAACGTGATTATGGGCTTTGGGAGTACCCCTGGTGAAGCTTGTGCCGCAACCGCTTCCCGAGATATGTTGCCATACCTTTCATGGTATTCTTACGCCAGTCCAGCTGGATATAAACCGAAACCACAGTATTACTGGTCTCTTTTGCCTACAATTTGTGAATCCATAACCCCTATGATCAAATGGTTTATTAAGGAAAAGTGGCAGGGCCCCGGGACGCCAAAAATTGGCCTGATGTCTGCGGATATTCCTTCTTGGAGGCCACTAGGCAAGCCCGGTCTAATGGATTCGTACATAAAAAGTTTGGGTGGTGAACTGTCGGGTATCGAATTTATCCCTCTTATGGCGACGGACCTATCCATACCCATTACAAGACTTGTGACTGACAAGAGGGTAAATGGTATCGTCTTTACGGGCACATTGTCGCAAACAGTGGTCTTGGCAAAAGACTTGCAGAGGCTGGGCATCGATCTAAAGAAAACCACCATCGTTTGTAATGCAAGCGCCTGGGATGAAAGCCTTTTCAAGTCGATACCCAATGAAGTGGAAGGGCTTTATGGAGAGGTTTTTACTGTATCAAGCGAAGAAAATGTACCTGGCATGAAAAAGGTAAAAGAGGTGGCAAAATGGTCAGGCAGAAAGCCTGAGGAAATCACGATTAATTACATTAATGGTTTTATTGGTTCGCTCGTATTAGAGGCAGCCATCAAAAGGGCCTTGGAAAAGAAAGGCTATCTGAATGTAGTTAAATCAGGTGAAGCGATTAGGGATGAGTTACACAACTTCAAGGCCCTTGGTCTTGAAGGACTTGCACCATCGGTAGAGGTCATGCATCCGGACCAGCCATACTTCATAAATAACATTCGTGTGGTTGAGGCTAGGAGCAACAAATTCAGAAGTGTAGGAGATTGGATTTTAATAGATCGGATTAAAGGGGCGATCGAATAAATGATCTTTTCATTATAGAAGAAAGGAGATATTTTTATGAAAATGAAGGCATGTCTTATCCCAATCATGTTAATGTTGGCATCCATTTTTGTCTGGTCCTTATATCCTATGACGACGGCAGAGGCAGGTCCGAAGGCAACCCTTAAGGCCCCAAATATTCTTATGATTGTATGTTTGCCTTCATTTGCTGGGTCTGAAAGTATTACCCTCGCCCCCATTTTTAGTATCAGTAATCCAAACAAATCACTCATAAAAGTCAGTCTGGATTATTTGCTAGAAGTCGGAGGAAAACAGATAGGCAAATCTCAACTCCCTGAAGCGTTTATCCCTCCTAATGGAACGATCCAAATAAATGATGCCATTGTTGTTCCTTTTAGAACCTGGTTTGCCGCAGAGGCGTTAAGCGGTAAAGGTCCCAAAGAGGCGATCCTGTCGATTGCTCCATTGTGGAAAGGGATGGGTGGTTTACGTCCGGCCCCCATAATAAATGAAGAAACTTGGGAAAAAACACCTGCCAATAAGGCTGGAATGCTGGCAACTGGATCTGTTGTTATACAAGTGGATGGCCGCAAAGAGATTTTCTATTTCATCAGCGAATGGCGAGACTAAAATGAGCTGGGGGATAGGGTTGCGGGTGTCACCTTCTTATACGGCACCCTTAGAACAAACCCTTGCCGATTTGTGCGACCTCACGTGTTATGCGAAATTTGAAATATAAATGGTTTATTGAGTAAGTTGTTGAATGGTCACACTTTGTTTTAACGGATAATAAAATTTTAAAAGCTGGATGCCGTTGATGGTTGAAGAACCCATATTGGAGATAAGAAGTTTGCATTTGTCATTTGGGGGAATCAAATGCCTTTCTGACATAAGCTTTGATGTGTTTGACAAGGGGTTGCTAGCCATCATTGGACCTAATGGGGCGGGGAAGACAGCGATGCTCAACTGCATTAGCGGATTCTATCGCCCGCAGCAGGGAAAGATTCTTTTTAAGGGGAAAGATTTGACGCGGCTGCCTTCCCATCAGATTGCAAAACTTGGGATAGGTCGCACATTTCAGAATCTGGCGGTCTATGCTGGCGCTTCCACCATTGATAACCTTCTTGCAGGAAGACATTTCCACACCAAAGAGAATATCTTCGCACAAGCATTTTGGTTTGGCCCGGCTATGAAAGAGGAGATGAAGCAACGGCTTTTCGTAGAGGAAATCATTGATTTCTTGGAGATCGAGCCGAGCCGATACTCCATCGTAGGTAGTCTGCCTTACGGAATAAGAAAAAGAATCGAGTTGGGGAGGGCTTTGGCCATGGAGCCCGATCTTTTGTTGCTGGACGAACCGATGGCAGGCATGAACTTGGAAGAAAAAGAGGATATTGCCCGGTTCATTTTGGATATTCATGAACTGAGAAAAATTCCGATCATTCTCATCGAACACGACATGGGCATGGTGATGGATATTGCTCAAAGGATTGTTGTATTGGACCTCGGGAAAAAGATCGCTGAGGGTGATCCAGATCAGATAAAGTCAAACCCAACCGTCATCAAAGCCTATCTTGGAGAATAGGAGACATAATCCGACTTGAACGAATTTAGAGGAAGACATTTAAAACAGGGGGATTCCAAAAGAGTAAACCAAAAATTGGATGATCTCGATACCATCCACGAAATATTATATCGAAATCGTCTCCAATATGGCAACAGAGTCGCGATGCGAAAAAAATATCTTGGGATCTGGCAGGAGTACACCTGGAACGATGTTTATGATCATGTGGCACGGATCGGCTTTGGTTTCCTCTCACTTGGGGCAAAGAAAGGAGACCGGGTGATTATCATTGGAAACAACGATCCCGAATTGGTATGGGCTCAATGGGGAGCTCAACATGCTCACCTTATTGTGAGCTGTCTCTATGTGGACTATCTCCCCGACGAGGTCACATTTTTTGTCAGGGATTGCGAGCCCAAGTTTATGGTCTGCCAGGACCAGGAACAAGTGGACAAGGTGATACGGATCAGAGATGAGTGCCCAAGTATAGAGAAGGTCATTTACTGGGATCCGAAGGGGTTATGGTCGTATGACGAACCATACCTTATAAGTTTGGAACAATTGGAAACTTTAGGGAAAGAATACGGAAAAAAACACCCAGGACTTTTCAAAGAGAATGCGACCAAAATGAAAGCAGAAGATGTCGCGGTAATTATTTACACTTCTGGAACAACCGGTGCACCGAAGGGAAACCTGCAAACGTATACATCCCTATTGGAGTATGGGAAGCAGGGGTGTGCACCGATTGGTCTTCAACCATGGGATGAATACCTCTCCTATGCCTCCCCCGCCTGGGCGGAGCAGATAGTGGGTCTGTCGATCTGTCCGATCTACCCTCTCATCATGTCTTTTGCCGAAGAGCCAGAGACGGTCATGGCTGATCTAAGAGATATCGGCCCCCACTTTATTTGGTTCACCGCCCGTCAATGGGAAGATTTAGCTCGTCAGATTCGAATAGGAATTGATAAAGCTTCTTTTTGGAAACGGTTTCTCTTCAACCAAGCCATCAAAATAAGCTTGAAGAGATTGACCGACGTCGAGAAGGGTAAGCCCATCCCTCTTTTTTTGAAATTCATACATCGCCTGGCAGATTTTTCTGTGTTGCGGAAAGTCAGGGATTATTTTGGTATGAAAAGGGTACGGTGCTGTGCGTCAGGAGGAGCGCTTTCATCTCCTGACCTTCCAAGATTCTTTAAAGCCCTGGGGTTACCTTTTAGCAATCTGTACGGAACGGTCGAAGCAGGGATGCTGACAACAACTCATCCCTTGGATACAGCCTATTCTTCTATAGGAAAGGCGAATCCAGGCAAAGAAATCAAAATATTAAGAGGGGAAATTAGGGCAAAAGTGGGAAAGGAACGTCCTGGATATTGGAATAAGCCGGGGCTTTGGGAAGAACAAGTCAAAGACGGCTGGTATTCAACGGGAGACGCCGGATGGATGGACGATGAAGGGTATATTTATTATGTTGACAGGATATCAGAGATGTCTTCTTTGAGAAATGGTTATCGGTTCAGCCCGCAGTTCATTGAGACAAGACTCCGTTTTAATCCTTATATCAAAGACGCCATCGTATTTGGCTCCGAGGAGGAGTATGTGGTCGCCATCATCAGTTGCGATTTCGGAATGGTGGGGAGATGGGCTGAGTCAAGACATATACCCTATACCACGTTGGTGGAGTTGTCTCAACTGCCTTCTGTCATACAGCTTTTGAGGGACCAAATTCGTACGATCAATGATTCGATTCCTCATGAGAGTAGAATAAGGAAATTTACCAGCTTGCATAAAGAGCTTGATCCGGATGAGGCCGAGCTCACTCGTAGTCGTAAACTGAAACGAACTGCGGTCACCCAAAAATACAGTGAATTGCTGCAAGCCATGTATGAAGACAAGAATGATGTGATTATTGAGACGGAGGTCACCTATAAGGACGGAAGAAAGGCAAGAACCAAGAGTTCATTAACCGTGAACACCCTATAGAAAAGAAGGGTTAGTGTTCAGTTCATTTTTACTCGAAACGAATCGCAAGTCACTGAACGCTTATTAGTAATTTAACCCATCAATGAAAAAATGATGAGAAGGGTTCTCCATTCTTATGCTTCAGCTTGTTAATGTCGAAGTCAGGTATCATGAAGTAATATTGGTTATCAGGGGAATCAGCCTGGAGGTTCAACCGGGACAAATCGTCAGCCTTCTGGGCGCCAATGGTGCAGGAAAGACAACTATCCTGAAGGCGATCTCTGGAATCCTTCATCACGAAGATGGCAAAGTGAGCGAGGGTTTTGTAAACTTTCAGGGGAGGCGGATCGATAAGTTGGAGCCTTATGCGACTGCCGAAGCCGGTATTCTTCATGTCATGGAAGGAAGAAGGATCTTTGAGCATCTAAGTGTAGAAGAAAATTTGTTAACCGGAGCCATCATGCATGGGAATGGTAAGACCCATAGCGATTTGGAGAAAGTTTACACGTACTTCCCAAAGCTGGCCTCCGTTCGCAAAAGAACGGCAGGCTACCTCTCTGGAGGTGAACAGCAGATGGTGGTCATCGGCCGAGCCCTAATGGGTCGGCCAAAACTATTCCTTTTGGATGAACCGTCATTAGGCATAGCTCCATTACTGATCAAGGAAATTTTTGATATTCTAAATGCGATTAACAGAGACGAAGGAATCAGCATGCTGGTGGTTGAGCAGAATGCAAGAATCGCTCTCGATTTCAGCAATTATGGATACGTGTTAGAAAATGGCCGCATCGTTCTGGATGGTCCGTCAGATAAGATTAAGCAGAATGAGGATATTAAAGAATTTTACTTAGGGCTTTCGGAATTGGGGAGCAGGAGGAGCTATAAGGATTTCAAACACTACTCAAGACGGAAGAGGTGGTTATAAGAGATGGAGAATATTTTGAACTATATCATAGCCGGGCTGGCCAATGGCTGTATTTACTCATTGGTTGCGATAGGGTTTGTACTGATCTATAAGTCATCCGGTATTCTCAACTTTGCTCAGGGAACCATCGTCATCCTGAACGCTTTCGTCTTCTATTCGTTTACCATACAACTAGGTATCCCCATGGTGATCGCAATTTTGCTGACTCTGGCATTTGGGGCCCTACTCGGATTTGTTATTGAGCGATTTATTTTGGATCGTTTGATCGGTCAACCCATCTTGGCCGTCATTATCCTTACATTGGCATTTAGTGAATTTCTGAAGGGCATTATGAACTTAGGATGGGGGACAGACATCCTCAGCGCACCCCAATTATTTCCAAGAGGTAACATTACTATTTTGAACATAGTCACCCTGGATTATTCACGCATTGCCTTTCTTGTGATCACTTTTTTTCTGATCATTATCTTTGCCATCTTTTACAACAAGACAAAAATTGGCTTGGCAATGAAAGCCACATCCGATGATACCATCGCCGCGGGGAGTGTGGGAATAAGAGTCCGAAGGGTGTTTGTTGTCACCTGGATTATCAGTTGTATCACAGCGGCGGCGGGTGGTATTCTGGTAACCAATGTCATGGGGATTCATATTCAGGTCGCTGAAATAGGTTTCAAGGCCATGGCTGTTGCCTTAGTCGGTGGACTCCAGTCTTTACCCGGGATTATTATTATTGGTCCGGCTATGGGAATTATAGAATTCTTGTCGGCCGCATATCTTGATCCATTGGTAGATGGAGGGATGCGAGATCTGGTACCATTTATCATATTGCTGATTGTCTTAATCTTTCGACCTTCCGGTATTTTCGGCTGGAAGCATATCGAGAGGATTTAGCTCATGTGGCGACCAAGCGGGTTATTCCATGTGAATTATAGCCAAGAGATTGCTTTTGTGCAGACCCCCTTTCAGTGGGTTATGTTGGTCTTGGGGCTGTTCGTGACATTCGCCCTACCCCTCTTCATCCCCTTGGATGCACTAAATTTTTTCATTAAAGCCTTCATTACCATTACAGCGGTTTTAGGACTTACCTTACTGACCGGGAATTGCGGTCAAATCTCTCTGGGCCACACCGCTTTTATGGCTGTGGGGGCTTTTGTGGGGGCCCCCCTGCTCAATCAAGGGGTCCCCTTGATTCTTTGCTTGATAATGGCTGGGTTAGCCGGTGGAATTGTGGGTCTCATATTTGGTCTTCCTGCACTTCGTATAAAAGGATTTTACCTCGCTTTTGCCACCCTCGCTGCATTTTATGTGATTCGATTCATCCTGATCCATTATTTCGGAGGAGTGGTCGGACATAATGTCCCTCCGCCGAGCATACTTGGTTTTAGTTTTAATTCCGATTTCCGCATCTATTACCTCATTGCATCGACATGTTTCGCGATGACTTATTTTACGAAGAACATCACACGTTGTAAATGGGGACGGGCCTTTATAGCCATCAGGGACCACGATATCGCTGCCAATACCTTAGGGGTGAATGTTTATTTCTATAAACTCATGGCCTTCTTCATAGGATGCTTCTATGCCGGTGTGGCGGGTTTAGTGTTGTCCATTTATATGGGTTGGGCCTCCGTAGATCATTACTCCCTGACCAACTGTATATGGTATTTGGGGATGATTATCGTTGGGGGAATGCATAGTATAAGTGGCGCTTATTTGGGAGTTTTTTTTATTTTAGGAATTGAGGAAATGGGCATTGTCATCGCACCCAAGCTTGCCGAGCTTTTCCCTCAATTGGCAGGATCAATGATCGGAGCGGTTCCGATTATCTTTGTGGGTCTGGTTCTCGTACTGTTCATCATGATCGAGCCAAGAGGACTGGTTCACAGGTGGGAGATAATAAAAACGTCGATTCGGATTTTCCCATTCAGTAATTAGAAGGCAGAATAAACCTGTGTCTTTAAATTTAAAGGAGAGATGGGTTTGAAGAAAGAGATTCAAACAGCAAACAGTTCTCTCGCAGTGGACAAAGTATCACTCTCCTTTGGAAAAATTTTAGTTATCAATAATGTCTCCTTTCAGGTTTACGAAGGAGAGATACTATCCATTATTGGGCCTAACGGGGCTGGCAAGACCAGCCTCCTCAATTGCCTGTCCGGATTTTACCAACCGGATAGCGGGCGAATCACCTATAAGGGGCAAGAGATCACGAAAATACCGATTCACCGACGGGCCAGCCTGGGAATTGGACGGACATTCCAGGGGCTACAACTTTTCCCTGGGATGACGGTTATAAATAACATCATGTCCGGCCGGCATATTCTGATGAAAACCAATTTCCTCCAAGCCTTTTTGCACTGGCCCTGGGTCCATCGAGAAGAAATCGCCCATCGGGAGGTGGTCGAAGAAATTATCGATTTTCTCGAGATGGAAGCCATTCGACATGAATTGGTAGGTAATTTGGGATATGGCCTGCGGAAACGGGTAGACTTGGCTAGGGCCCTGGCCCTTGAACCTAAGATACTGATCATGGATGAGCCCATGGCCGGTATGAACATGGAAGAGAAAGAAGATATGGCCCGATTCATCATCGATATTGAGGAATTCAAATCCATCCCCATCATCCTGGTGGAACATGATATGGAAGTCGTCATGGATATCTCAAATCGGATAATGGTTCTGGACTGGGGGAATGTCATTGCAGAAGGCAAACCCGAAGAGATTCGAACAAATCCGGCAGTGATCAAGGCCTACCTCGGGGACGCAGACGAGGAAGTTAATCATTATTGAAAAAAGGGCAAGAAATGCAGTCCAATCAGCGACCGATCAAATTTCCTCCCATTGAGGCCGATACAGTACCCAAACTACTTCGACTGAGAGTCCGAGAGTTAGGGGAAAAGGTCTTCATGCGGAGAAAGAATCTGGGGATTTGGCAGTCTTATACATTTCTCCAAGTTTATGAGCAGGTCAGAAACATCTGCTTAGGATTGTTGGCCCTGGGGCTTCAAGAAGGCGAAACCATAACCATCATTGGTGAGAACGAGTTGGAAACCTTTTGGACGGAATATGCAGCCTTGTGTACCCGGGCCAAGGTGGTATGCGTTTATCCCGATACAACACCCCAGGAACTTGAGTTCATTCTCGATAATTCAGAAACGGTGGTTGTCGTTGCTGAAGACCAGGAACAGGTAGACAAAACCTTAAAGGTTCGACCAAAATTGAAGCGACTTCGACAAGTTATCTATTGGGATCCAAGGGGAATGTGGCACTATAACGATCCGATCTTGACGGAGTTTAAAGAAATTCAAGAGAGGGGGAGGAAATACGGACAAAAAAATCCTGAAATCTTTAATCAAAAAATTGACTCCGGGCAGAGTGAAGACATTGCGGTCTTGAGTTATACATCAGGAACCACAGCCAATCCTAAAGGAGTAGTCATGGATCATCG
This sequence comes from Deltaproteobacteria bacterium, assembly GCA_018333535.1. GTDB lineage: Bacteria > Desulfobacterota > BSN033 > BSN033 > UBA1163 > RBG-16-49-23. The sequence goes on from JAGXTA010000082.1 coordinate 11,924, forward strand.
TTTTCTTATGGACAATTCCATGCGCCTCTTCGCCAATCTGCCCATCAAAAAATTCACCCGTTATCTTTCCTACCTTTCCCCAGCTTGGGCTACGGAGCAATGGTTTGGTATAACGCTTGGGCTTTTGGCCCCTTTTGAAATCAATTTCCCTGAAGAACCAGAAACCATCCAATCGAATATTCGAGAATTGGGGGCGGGTCTGCTCGTTTTCGGTCCACGACAGTGGGAAAGCCTTGCATCGAGTGTTCAGTCCCACATGCTCGATGCAGGACCCATAAGGCGGTTTTTTTACAATCTCGGTTTGAAGGTAGGTTATAAGATCGCCGCTGGTGAAACAGAGGGAAAACCGGTCAATATACTATGGTTCCTCGCTTTCCCTTTCGCCAATCAGTTAATTTTGAAGCCCCTAAGGGATAATTTGGGGCTTAAATACTGTTACCTTCCAATAAGCGGAGGGTCGGCGATGGCTCCGGATGTCTTCCGCTTCTTCCATGCCATGGGGATTAAACTGCGAAACGCTTATGGCTGTACCGAAGCAGGCATGTTCACCACCCACATGGGCAACAAATTCGATTTAGAAACTCTTGGCTCGTGGTATGTCTCTCATCCCGATATAGGTCCTTCCTTTGAGTGGAGGGTGACGGAAGAAGGAGAACTTCAGGTTAGGGGAGGGGGAGGTTTTCAGGGTTATTTCAGAAATCCGGAAGCGACCCAGAGGGCACAGGAAGATGGATGGTTCAAAACAGGAGATGCCGTACGGATGACCGATGATGGGCAACTCATCTATCTCGACCGGGTCACCGATCTCCGCCAACTCTCCGATGGATACAAATTCCCCCCCCAATTCATTGAAACCCGACTCCGTTTTTCCCCCTTCATTAAAGATGCCATTATCCTGGGAGATACCGAAAAACCATATGTCGCCGCTTTGATCAATATCGATGCCGAAAACACAGGGAGATGGGCTGAAAAAAGAGGTATCATTTATTCAACATTTCCCGACCTCAGTCAAAATGAAGGGGTCAGGAACCTGATCGGCCAAGAAATCGCCCAAGTCAACCACTTGTTGGACTCAGGGGCCAGGGTGAGATATTTCATCAATCTGCCGAAAGAACTTGATCCGGACGAAGCGGAATTAACCAGAACCCGCAAACTGCGCCGGGAGTTTTTGGAAAAGAAATATGGGGAGATGATCCAAAATATCTATGAAGGATCGAAAGAATTTCTAAGCGAAATACCGATAAAATATCAGGATGGTCGAACAGCCGTGGTGAAGGCCACGGTCTACATTAACCCTGTGGAACCAGAACAACATGGAGATTCATCCAAATGATCGATTTCTTGCAATATTTGCTAAACGGGATTCTCATAGGACTTTTGTATGCCATCATAGCCCTTGCCTTCATCGTTATTTATCGAGCGGGACGCATCCTCAATCTCGCCCAGGGAGAGGTCGTGGTCTTTGGCGGGTTCGTCGTATGGACCTTTATTGCAGGTGCTTCTTTTCCCCTTTGGATCGCATTACCTCTCTCTTTAATCGCTGTCGTTGTGCTCGGGTTTATGGTTGAAAAAGGATTCTTTCGGCCGATGATTGGCCAATCTATCTTTGCAAATATCATGATTACCGTTGGGCTTATGGTATTGATGCGGGGACTGATGATTGTCTTCTGGGGCGCCAGCGCGAGGCCATTCCCGGTTATTTTCTCTTTAAAGCCTATCATTTTCGGTCCTTTTTCTTTTACTCGCTCCATTTTTATTGGGGCTATTATCTCTTTGGCCGTTTTCATCGTTATGAACTGGATCTTCGAGAAGACGCGGTGGGGCCTCGGATTATCCACAGTCGCCGAGAACCATGTGGTGGCTCAGTCCATGGGCATCTCCGTCAAACGCTCCATCGGAATTGCCTGGGCCCTTGGATTTATTGTCTCCACTCTGGCTGCCATTACCTTCTTATCGGGCCAATCCATCAACTTTCTGGTATCGGAGATCGGTTTACGCGCCCTACCAGTAGTACTCCTGGGTGGCCTAGAATCGATCTGGGGAGCGCCATTGGCTGGTATACTCATTGGGGTTGGGGAAGCTCTGGCAGCAGCCTATTTAGACAAATACACTATGGGGGCGGCGTCAGAAGCTTTCCCGTTTATTATTATGCTGGTGATCCTTCTCATACGACCACAAGGAATATTCGGGTGGAAGATTATTGAAAGGGTTTAATTATGGCTGTCTTACCATGCGGTGTTCACTCGGCCAACTACAGTCAGGATAAGGCATTTATTCGAACGCCTGTTCAATGGGTCTGCTTCATCGCCTTTTTACTCATTGTCTTTGCAGGCCCCTTTTTCTTTCCCTCCAGAATGCTTGGTATTATAATTATCACGGGGATCACAATCATAGCTGTGGTTGGCCTTCAGATAACCGTAGGGCTGACCGGACAGATCAACTTAGGACAATCGGCCTTCATGGGCATGGGCGCTTTCACAACCGCCACCCTCGCCGCAAACTTCAATCTTCCCTTCTGGCTATCCATCCCCGCTGGCGGAATCGGTGGCGCCCTGCTGGGAGCCATCTTTGGCATTCCGGCACTCCGGGTAAAGGGGTTTTATTTGGCCTTAACGTCGCTCGCCGCCCAGATTCTTTTCCCCCTCCTTATCACGAGGATGCCAAGTAAATGGTTTGGTGGTCCAAACGGTCTTGGGTTGGCGCCCGCCAAGATCGGTGGTTTTACCCTCCAATCCGATCAGAGTCTCTATTATTTGATCATGGGCGTTACGGTGATCATGCTCTTCTTTGCTTTTAATCTGACTCGAAGCCGGGTAGGCAGAGCCCTGATGGCCGTACGGGATAATGATATTGTTGCCGAAATCATGGGGGTCAATCTCTTCACTTACAAAACCCTGGCATTTGCCATAGGTTCCTTGTATGCAGGAATTGCTGGAGGCCTCTGGGCATACTACCTCCGATATGTCATGGCCGAACAGTTCAACCTCTGGTCCAGCGTCTGGTATCTCGGCATGATTATCGTTGGTGGAGTGGGGAGTATCCTTGGGGCCATATTGGGAACAGTATTTCTTCGCGCCCTTCAGGAACTGATCACCATTGCCGGCCCATGGTTCGGCCAGGTCTTTCCCCAGGCAGGAGGTGAAGCGTTATGGTATTCAGGGATGAACATCGTTCTCGGAGGTGTCATCATACTCTTTTTGATATTTGAACCAAAGGGGCTTGCCCACCGCTGGAATGTTCTTAAACATTCTTTTAGGATCTGGCCATATCCATACCTTTAATATGGAAAGGAGGTGATGCGATTTAAAAGGACAGCCATACTATTTAATCTTTTAATCAATATTAGAAAAGGGGGTTATTATAATGCGAGAACTCAAAAAAAGATTGGGATGTTTGTTCATTGTCTTGATGTCTTTCGTAACTTTTCCAGCGCTCCATGCTTCTGCAACCACTGAATATAAAATCACCTTCTCTGCCGATTACAGCGGTCCCTACGCTTACCTCATGAAGAGCGCTGACCCGGCTCATAAGATATTCGTCACTTGGTGGAATGAAACGGTGGGTCAGAAGACAGGCGTCAAGGTCACTATCAAAACCTATGATACCCGTTACAGCCCTGCGGTGATAGCCAGCCTTTGGCCAGGAATCCTTTCTGGGGATAAACCGATTCTACATTTAGGCCTGGGCGGCCCGGATGTGGCCGCTTTGATGAAGCGCTTACCTCAGGATAAGGTGCCGGTGCTTATGTCAACCGCTACCTACGGTTACTGCTGGTTACCGGATCAGTGGATGTTTCAACCCCGTCCCACATATGCCCACGAATTTCGTGGCTTCTTATCATGGGCCCAGAAGAACTGGAAAGAAACGAGGCCCATTCGCATCGGAGCTCTGAGTACTCAGGGAATACCGGCCTATGAGGATCAAATCAAAGGTATCCAGAGTTTTTGTGCTGAGGATCCTAAGTCGTTCGAGTTCACGGACGTAGAGTGGATCAAAATGGTCCCGGTTTCTATCTCAAGCGAGGTATCACGGCTCGCTAAGAAAAAGCCTGACTATATCTATATGGGAACGAATACCCATCAGGTGGTGGCTCTGATACGGGCCCAGAAGGAACTGGGGATTCAGATCCCGGCAGTGATGGCGACCCATACCGATATCACCATTACCGCCGAAGCGTTATCGATGAAAGACCTCGAAGGAAATTACGATGTCGGTGCCTGCAGCTCGCCCCTGGATAAGACGATCGAAGCCTACCATATATTTGAGAAATATAGGCCGCAAATTGACCCAAAGGCTCCCTGGGACTTGAGTGCTGTTCAATTTGCCGGTCAGATCGTTCTTTCCTTAAGGGCCGTTGAGAGGGCAGCCAAAAAGGTGGGGGCAGCCAACATTACGGGTGAGGCAATCTATAATGCCATGTTTGAAGGGCCATTTACTGAAAAAGAGCTATTAGGTCTTTGGCCTACTCTTCAGTATACCAAAGAGGCCCCGTTTTCAACCCTAAACATGAAGGTAAAGAGCAGTACGGTCAAAGACGGAAAACATGTGCTGACGACGCCCGAATGGATTCCCATTCCCTCGATTAAAAAGTGGTGACACGAGAGGAAATGATGTTAGAACTCGTTAATGTCGAATTTATGTTCAGCAGGGTCATCATGGTCTTGAAGGGTGTTTCGATCCAGGTCCCCAGGGGGAAAATAATAACCCTTCTGGGGGCCAATGGAGCCGGGAAATCGACCACCATCAAGGCCATCTGCGGTCTTCTTCACAACGAAGAAGGAGAGGTGACCGACGGCCATATCCTATTTCAAGAAAAACCGATTGAACATATGGACCCTACTGAAATTGTCAAGAAAGGGATCGTTCCGGTTTTAGACGGTCGGCGGGTCGTTCAACACCTAACCATGGAGCAGAATCTGCTGGTGGGCTCCCACCTTATACCTAACATGAAATCGGTACGGGAGGGCATGGAGAAGGTTTACTCCTATTTTCCTATTCTAAAAAAATTAAAAGGTAGAACCGCTGGTTACCTTTCCGGCGGGGAACAGCAAATGCTTGTGATTGGCCGTGCCCTGATGGCAAGGCCCAGATTGATGCTTCTCGACGAGCCTTCCATGGGGCTCGCCCCCCTGATCGTTAAAGAAATTTTTCATGTTCTCAATAAACTGAATAAGGAAGATCATATCACCATGCTATTGGTGGAACAAAATGTTCGAATCGCATTATCCGTTGCCGACTACGGATATCTCATGGAAAATGGACGCATCATGCTCCACGGAAGCAACAAGGAATTGGCAAAAAATGAAGATATCAAAGAATTTTACTTGGGACTCAACCTGTCGGGGGGACGGAAAAGTTATCATGAGGTTAAACATTACAAACGCAGGAAGCGGTGGTTGGGCTGAAGGGGAAGATTGATGGAAATTCAAAATTGTGTGGCGATCGTTACTGGAGGCGCATCAGGTTTGGGAGAGGCCTGTGTCCGAAATTTTGTGACAAATGGTGCCAAGGTTTCAATCTTTGATTTTGCGGAAGAGAGAGCTCGGAAAATTTGTTCGGAGCTCGGCGATGCCGTGCTATTTTGTAACACAGATGTAACCGATGAAAAGACCGTCAAAGCCGCCGTCGATCAGACCACGGACTCTTTTGGGAAGATTCATCTCGCCATCAATTGTGCAGGAGTTGGGGCTCCGGCAAAGGTCATCGGGAAGGAAGGGCCGATGCCCATGGACCATTTCAATAAGGTCTTACAAATTAATTTGGTGGGCACAATGCATGTGATACGATTAGCTGCCGAAAAGATGTTGAAGAACACACCTACTAAGGACGGTGAGAGAGGGGTAATTATTAATACCGCTTCGATCGCCGCCTTTGAGGGACAAATTGGTCAGGCCGCTTACAGTGCCTCCAAAGCAGGTGTCGTGGGCATGACGCTTCCCATCGCCCGTGAGTTTGCTGATTATGGGATAAGGGTTGTGACAATTGCCCCTGGCATTTTTGAGACACCCATGCTTGCTGGGTTGCCAGAAAAGGCCAGAGAGTCGTTGAGTAAGATGGTTCCCTTTCCGTCGAGATTGGGGAAACCTTCCGAATTTGCACTTTTAGTGAAGCACATTATCGAAAATCTAATGATGAATGGCTGTACCATCCGACTTGATGCAGCCCTCAGAATGGCCGGGAAGTAAAAATCGAGATCCTTCTATGCAAGAACTTCTAACTCTACAATAGCCCATCTTTGCAACTAATAAGATATATTAAGGGGGAGGAATGGTGCTCAACACGGTTACTTATGAAAAGGGCGAAGGAATTGGCATTATCACTTTAAATAGACCAAAGAGTATGAATGCCATCAACAGAGAGTTTATACGTGAACTTGATCAGCTTTTTGATGAAATCGCCAGGGACGATGAGGTCTCGGCAGTGATTATAGCAGGTAGTGAAAAGATTTTTTGCGCCGGGGCGGATATTAAAGAAGTGGGTAAAATTAGATCACCAATGCAAGCCCATCTTTTTGTGACAAATGTACAGCTGGTATTCAATAAGATCGAAAGATTGGACAAACCTGTTATCGCCGCAGTAAGCGGTTTAGCCCTTGGTGGAGGATGTGAACTGGCATTGGCATGCGACATCCGAATTGCAGCTGAGAATGCGGTTTTCGGGCAGCCAGAGATAAAGATAGGGGTCATTCCGGGAGCAGGCGGCACGCAGAGGCTGCCAAGACTTATAGGTCTGGGCAGGGCCAAGGAATTACTTTTTATCGGTGACACCATAGACGCTCAAGAGGCTTACCGAATAGGCCTGGTCAACAAGGTCGTTTCTGTTCAAGCATTAATGAGCGAAACAAAGAAAATAGCCATCAAGCTAACAAAACGGCCCCCTATTGCGTTGAAGCTAACTAAAACCGTTGTGAATGAGGGCATCAATATGGATCTCCGATCAGCTTTGGCTCTTGAGGCGCGCTGTTTTGAAATTCTTTTTTCTACTGAGGATCAAAAAGAAGGAATGAAGGCTTTTATAGAAAAGAGGAAGCCTATATTTAAAGGTAAATAGATGGGGGAATACTAAACGGGAAAGGAAAGGTATGGAAAACAAGAATGACATTGTTATCGTGAGTGCGGTAAGGACACCTTTTAGTAAGTTTGACGGTGCGATGCGAGATATACCGAGCATCGATCTCGGAACCATGGTGATGAAAGAGGTCATCGAAAGGGTTGGGATTAAACCGGAGGAGGTCGAAGAAATCAATTATGGGAGTTGTATCCCCGCAGAATTCGCCTTGGAGTTTGATGTTCCTGCCAGGCAGGCGACGCTCCTCGCTGGTTTTCCTCCAGAAAATATCTCCTTAACTTTGGATCGGGCATGCTGTTCCTCTCTGACTGCCTTACGCCTCTGCATACGAGCCATCAAGGCAGGAGAGGTAGAGATCGCCATGGCCGTGGGTTCTGAGAATATGTCCAGGACACCTCATCTGGCTCCCGGTGCCCGGTGGGGAACAAGGCTGGGGCACATTAGACTTTTCGATCCCCTTTTTGAACTGGGTTACAAATCCAAAGGGTTTAACCCGGTTTCCGTGGATGCCGGTGAGGTCGCCTTGGAATATGGTGTAACAAGAGAGATGCAGGATCAATGGGGATTTGAAAGTCAACAACGTTATACGAATGCCTATTCTGAAGAAAAGTTTAAAATAGGGGAAGAACTGATGCCCGTCGTGATCCCCCAGAAGAAAGGCGATCCTATTGTCATCGAGAAGGACGAATCTCCACGTGTGACCAGTCTCGGGGCGTTGGCCAAGCTTCAAACCATTTATGGGAGCCCCACTGTCACAGCGGGTAATGCCCCCCCGATGAATGCAGGTGCCAGTGCGATACTCATTATGATCCGTAAGAAGGCAGAGGAAAAGGGGTTAAAGCCATTGGCTACGATAGTGACCTCAATATGTTCCGCTATGGCCCCAAGATATATAGCATCGGTTCCAGCGTTAACAATCCAGAAGGCCTTAAATATGGCAAACTTGACAATTGATGACATGGACCTGATTGAGATTAATGAGGCCTTTGCCGCCATGCCACTGGTTTCTACCAAAATTCTTGCCAATGGCGATGAGAAAAAATGGAATGGATTGAGAGAGAAAACAAATGTCAATGGTGGTGCTATTGCCATCGGCCATCCTGTCGGAGCAAGTGGTGCCAGGATTACAATGACCTTGGCCTATGAATTGAGAAGGCGTGGTGGTGGATATGGCGTGGCAGCCATTTGTGGAGGTCTTGCTCAAGGGGAGGCTATTATACTCAAGGTGTGTAGGGAGAGAGAATGAATTTTGATTTGACGGATGAACAAAAAAAGGTTCGGGATATGGCGAGGAACTTTACCACTAAAGTGATCGCTCCCCGTGCAAAAGAGATGGACCGCACTGGCGAATATCCATATGACATCATGGCTCAGATGGCTTCCTTAGGCATGATGGGTATTCCCTTCCCTAAGGAGTATGGCGGAGGTGGTGGAGATTGGGTCAGCATGCATCTATGTATTGAAGAGATCTCAAGGGGTGATGTGTCACTTGGTGCTCTTCTGGATGTGACGACAAGTGTAGCTGGTAATGAGATTTATTCATTTGGAACGGAGGAACAAAAACAGAAATGGCTTATACCTTTGGCTCAAGGGAAAGAAATAGGTGCCTTTGGTCTAACCGAACCTGACGCTGGCTCTGATACCGCAGCCCTCAAAACAACGGCAGCACTTGAGGGGGAGGAATGGGTGATCAATGGCTCAAAACAGTTTATTACCAATACCGGTCTAGATAATGCATCAATAATAATCATAACGGCCAAAACAAGAGTTGAACAAAGTGGAAGAACAACCATCTCTACTTTAATTGTCCCCAAAGGCACACCGGGATTTACCCTAGGCGAGAGATATGAAAAGATGGCCTTTCATGCCTCTGCTACGCATGAAGTATTTTTTGACGATTGCCGTATACCGAAGGGTTATCTTCTGGGAGACATATACGAGGGTTTAGCTCAACACCTATCTGTACTCCAAACAGGTCGAATCAGTGTGGCGGCCATATCCACCGGATTGGCTCAAGCCTGTCTTGACGAAGCATTAACTTATACCACAAAGAAGTATCAATTTCGACAATCCCTGTTAGAGTCTCAGACCATCCCCTTCAAATTGGCTGATATTGCCATGATGATTGAACTCTCGCGAACGATCTATTTGAAGGCGGCTTGGCTGAAGGATCAAGGGAGAGATTATACATTGGAAGCTCACTTTGCCAAACTCTTTGCTACAGAAACGGCAAAGAAAATAGCCAGTGATGTTTTGAACATGTATGGTCTTTTTGGATGTTTGGAAAAATATCCCATCTCTCGTTATTTCAAGGTGGCAAAACTATTTGAGATTGTAGAAGGAACTTCAGAGATGCAGAGGTTGGTGATTGCCAGGAAGCTGCTGGGATAATGGACAGGCTATTTTTGCCTCAGGAGGAAGTCTTGTGGAGTTTAACTTAAGCGAGGAGCAGGTAGACATTCAGAAAGCCGCCAGAGAGTTTGCCCAAGGAGAGTTTGATCCGGATGAGGCCTCAGACTATGACCGGAACGGTCAATTTCCCCTTAAGATCTTGAAAAAGGCATGCCATCTTGGATTTATAGGGATGCATTTTCCAAATCGATACGGCGGCCAGGATCTGGGTCTGTTGGAAAACATTTTGGTCGTCGAAGAATTCTGCCGTCAGCATTCAGGGATAGGTGTGGCATTAGGGCTTTCTGATTTTGGGTCTGAGATGATTCTCAGATTTGGTAGTGAGGATCAAAAGAAGAGATATCTTCCCCCCATTGCTAAAGGGGAGAGGGTCTCTTCTCTAGCCTATATGGAAGAGGATCAAACAGATGGGTTTTCTTTCTTTAGCACAGTAGCTATCAGAAATGGTGATGGGTATTTGATTAATGGAAAAAAGATATTCGTCGTGAATGGCACCCTGCCTGGCCCGATGATCGTGTTATGTCAACTGAACAAGGCGAGATCTGAAGATCAGGTGGCTCTTATAGTGGAAAAGAACGGGGATGGGCCTGTCCTCTCCATGATGGGAGGTCAGATCGGAATGAGAATGGTCCCCATGGTTTCACTCACCTATAATGATATAAAAGTCCCTCAGGGGAATTTGATAGGCAATGAAGGAGAAGGACGATCCCAATTTGTCACTTTTTTGAATGAGATGAGAATAGAAGCCGCGGCCATGGGGGTGGGTATCGCCCAAGGTGCCTTTGACCTGGCACTCACCTACGCCAGACAGCGAGTTCAATTTGGTCAAAAGATAGCCTCTTTTGAAGCCATCAGGAACAAACTGGCCGATATGGTAACTCGTATTGAGATGGCCAGATCTCTGACTTACAAAGCGGCCTGGGATTTAGATCGAAATGGTGGAAATATCCTGTTGAACTATATGGCTAAAATGGTCTCGGCCGAAACAGCCTTTGAGGTGGCGGATGATGCCGTCCATATATTTGGAGGATATGGGTACATTGTGGAGAACCAGATAGAGCATTTCTATCGGGATGCCCGTATGGTAAATGTCTTTGGAGAGTCTGGGCAAACACAAAGACTCCTCATCGCCGACCGGATTATCGGCAAAATTTGAGACGACGAAAATGCTGCAGAATGCCCCGTCTGTGGACGAGGATATATGCAGTTGTTTTAAGATACGATAGACAGGACCTTCTTGTCCTGCAAAGCATTTGCCGAGGCTGGATTTTGCCGTGATCTCAGTCAAACGAAAATCTCAGCTTTCAGTGAAGTCTTATCCTGTGTACGGGGAGCTTCACAAAGCGTTTTTTTTCGAACCGAACGCTCAGCCACCTTCAAATGAACTTTCGAATATGCAAGATCTGCAATATCAAGTATCCCATTTTTCTGGGGCCGATGATGCACATCTCAAGAGCCCCCCTGGTAGCCGCTTTCTCGCAAGCCGGAGGTTTGGGCTGCCTTGCCTCTTCAGGAATGACGGAGGGGGAATTTCGTCGACAGATCGCGCTCATCAGGGAGCAAACGGATCTGCCTTTTGCCATAAACATTGCCTGGATCACCCCAAACGCTGAAGAAATCGTCCAATGGAGCATCGAGGAAAATATTGGTATTTTCATATCCTCAGCCGGCCTCCCCGAAAAAAACCTGAGGAGAATTAAATCGGCCGAAGGTAAAATTTTCCAGATGGTTGCCAATGTGACGCAGGCCCAAAAAGCTGAGGCGTTGGGAGTCGATGGGGTCATTGCCAAGGGATTTGAGTCAGGTGGCGTAAATTCTCTCAATGCTATTGCCACCTTACCCTTGGTCCCTCAAATAGTTGATGCTGTATCTATTCCAGTAATAGCCGCTGGAGGTATTGGCGATGGAAGAGGTTTGGTGGCAGCATTCGCTCTGGGAGCTGATGGCGTTCTGATGGGAACCAGATTCCTGGTCACACACGAATGCACCGTTCATAATAATTTTAAGAACGCCCTGATGAATGCCATCGATACCGATACGACATCCATTAATTTCCCAGAGTTTAGCATCCGATTTTGGAAGAACAAACGGGCCATGGAATTGGTGGTAGATCCGAAGGTTGAGGATTTGCCTTGGAAAAGGGGTTCTGAGGTAATTCAGGGGGGAGATACGGAAAGAATCCTTTTGGGTGCAGGGCAGATTGTGGGGCTTGTCAAAACCTGTCTATCAGTGCAGGAAACTATTGACAGGATTATTTCAGAATGGAAGATGACGGTGAGGAAACTTCAAAATTTAACTTCCTTTGAATATTAAACGATCTGCGTAGCCTGTTTTAGCAGCGAGATGGAGTGGGTTCAGTTCAAAGGCATTGGAAAGCTGGCTGCCTTTACGAGCATCACGGTCGCTCCGCCCTACATGGTCAAAGAGGGCTTCAATCGTAATAATCCTTACGTTGTTGGAGTTGTCGAATTGGAGGAAGGAGTAAAAACCGTGGCTCGAATCATCGGAGTGGAGGCCAGGCAACCGGAATACATCAAAGTTGGTACGTCCCTCAAAGCAGAATTTCATGAAAAGAGGGAAGGAACGGAAACACAAACGCTCTTAGCTTTCAAACCTTAACCACCCAAGTTCGCCGGTCCCTGCTATTTTTGGGCTTCCTTAGGTATGATGAAATCGTAAAAAGTCGTCATTCCCGTAAAAACGGGAATCCAGAGAATTCTAACTACTTAACACTGGATTCCTGCTGGAGTTTACCCCGTACTCTGTTACGGGGCAGGAATGACTAATGATGGGGTTTTCAGACTTTTTACAAGACCATCAGATATAGTCTTTCAGTAATCCTTTAAGGCACTCTCTTTTTCTGTCGCAAAGGTTGGTAAAAAGGATGAACCGGTTTCGTGGGCAAGTCATGAATAAACTCTTTGAAAAAATATCATAAAATTTCAGCAATGAAGAGTGAATATTTTTCGCGTTACTAATCCGCTTCAGTCCTGCCTTTTTTCTATTTAATCAGCCAAAGCGAAAATATTTTTTCGCAATGTCCATTTTTTTGTTGACAAATGTGTGGAAAGTATATATACTTATATTAATGGCACGACCTCTAATGACAAATAAGCGGGGAAAGCAAGCTCTGGAGCGTATCAGAAAGATAAAGCCCTTTGTTCAAGCCTCCCTTAATATTACAAAAAAACGGTGCGGCAACCCTAGATG
>JAGXTA010000083.1 GCA_018333535.1 Deltaproteobacteria bacterium
CCCCCAGACCATCCACCGACACTTCGAGAAGCGATGCGGATGGTCGCCACTCTTGGAGGCTTTCTTGGCCGCAAACGGGATGGTGAACCCGGAACCAAGAGCCTCTGGTTGGGGCTACAACGACTTGACGATCTGTCGTCGATGTGGAAACTGTTGACCACAACACCTATCTCCCATCCCTCTTCTTTCCCCCTTGTGTCCAGCAACCCAGGTTATGGGTAAGGATCAGTTTTTCAAAGGGGGATAATTACACCTCCCTTTGGCAAAGGGAGGCGGGGAGGGATTTAAAGAAGTTATTTTCTAACTAATCGATGAGGGTGTAAGGAGGCGGGTTTTCTTTATCCGAAGCGGTACTGGACGCCGTATTCACTTCGGGGGTATTTCCATTTGACCGAGCCATAGATGCAGGCGATCATGCAGGTTCCGCATTCGAGGCAGCCGGCAAATTCCACCACCATCTCTCCTTTCTCATTCAGGGAGTAAAGGTTTGCCGGGCAGGCATAGATACAGAACCGCTCTTTGCAGGCGTGGCAGATTTTCTGGTCGAGGAGAATGTGGGTTTCGTTATCGTTTTTAAAGGCATCGAGGGCCAACTTCTCAGTAATCTTCATCAAGCCTCCAATTCCCCAATATTCCAATATTCCAACATTCCACTATTCCCGAAGGGTTAAATTTTTCTAAACTGCCACCAGTCTTTCAAGGTTTCAACGTTAAAAAATTCCTTTTTCAACTCCGCCATTTTGGTTTTATAGACTCCCTCCTTGGGGTTCTCATCCACCCACATCATCTTTTCGAAAAGATCACAGATCACCTGCGGATATTTCGTAAAGAGCCTTTCGTTCTCCAAGACTCCAAGCGTGTTTTTAAAAGTGTTCATCTCTTTCAGGATGAAACTCTCGTTGAGGAGCCTCTCGTATTCAGACAGGGAGGAGGCTGAGAAGTCATTCCTCTCCCTTGCCTTCTTGATGGTCCGGGCCGCTAACACTCCTGAAACCATGGCATATTCCATCCCTCTAACCGTAAAGAGCATATTGAGGCCGAGGCCGGCGGCATCACCCACAACAAGCATCCCATCGGTATGGATCTTTGGGATATTATGAATCCCGCCCTCGGTGATGAGATGGGAGGAATATTCAACGGTCTCCCCTCCTCTGATTAAGTTTCGGATTTCAGGTCGTTCTTTGAACTGATCGAGGAGTTTATAGACTTCCTCGCGGGGTTCTCTCGAGTTGAGAGAAGAAAGGCCAATGACTAAACCGAGGGAGAGGCTGTCTTTGTTGGTATAGAGGAAGCCTCCACCCATCATCCCCTGCGTGAGAGAGCCAAGAAAGAGCTGGGCAGCTCCCTCGCCCTCTCCCAATCGAAACCGGTCTTCGATCGTTTTTGAATCGAGCTGGATCACTTCCTTAAACCCCAGGGCAAAATGCTTGGGCTCAAAAGGTTTCCGAAGGCTTGCCTTTTCGGTCAGGAAGGAGAGGATCCCATCTGCGGCAACCACACAGTCCGCTCCGATCTCCTCATCTCCGGATTTCACGCCGATGACCTTACCATTCTCTTTGATGAGGTCATCGACTGTCTTCTGGGGAATGACGAAGCCTCCCCTTTCTGTGACGAGGTCAGCAAACCAGCGGTCGAATTTGGCCCTGAGAATCGTATAACTGGGGTAAGGCTCCTGATTGAACCGGTCGCTGTAGAATTCGAAGGTAGTGGAGTTGGTCTTTCCCATTGCGGTGAAGACCTCTTTCGTCACATGCCTCTCGAAAGGGGCCTGCTCCCAGATGTCGGGAAGATAAGGAAGAATAGGGCGGAGGTAAATTCTTCCTCCGGTCACATTCTTGCTCCCCGAGAAGTCTCCCCGCTCCAGGACAAGCACAGTCATCCCCGAATCGGCCAGTTCATAGGCGCAGGAGAGCCCAGCCAGTCCACCACCCACAATGATCACATCCACTTTTTCCATGATTCGTTCACCACTATTTGAGGTGTTCTAAAATTTCATGTATTCATTTTCTCACATACCTTCCATTTTCTCAAGCCCCTAAGTGTAATGCAATCATTAACCAAACCCCGGTGGCTTCCATTTTATCCCGGGCCTCTGAAACCAATCTCTTGGTGCGATATGAGCCGTATGGCTTCTCCTCCTTTTTATGATTGATATTCCCCCCCTTTTTTTCGTAAAATATTGACATATGAAGATGTGACCCCGGAGGCCCCTTAAATATCAAAAAGTTGCATTTGAACCAATGTCCCATCTATTTTTCATGGGGACATTTTAACATAAGCAGTTAGGGGGACATTTCTACTTTACTAACACAACTTATAACTTTTTGTTTGACACCCCTGACGCCATAGGCTATAAAATTTAGGCAATTGGCATTGATCTACACTCTTCAAAAGGGGAATGGCGTGGAGAAACGAATCGTTGCAATTGTCCGTTACGAGAAGCCTCTGGAATCGGTTCGCAGGGTAGTGGATCTTTCCCGCGGCTTGGACGATCTCCCTGGCCAGGCAAAAGTTTTTATTAAACCCAACATCGTCTTCTGGACACGCACCACCGCTTTCCCGAAATGGGGAGTGGTGACGACCTCAAGAGTGGTTGAGGATATGGTGATCCTTCTCAAGGAGCGGGGAATCGAGGAGATCACCCTCCTCGAAGGGATCACCACCTTCGATCCGAAGGACAGGGAGACGCCAGCCCATGCCTTTGAAACCCTTGGTTACAACATTCTGAAGAAACGCTACGGTGTAAAGATCTTAAATGTTTTCGAAAGACCCTTCAAAAAGATCGACCTGGGAGCCGGGGTAGTGCTCAACTTCAATGAAGATATCCTCCAGGGCGATTTTGTTATCAATCTTCCTGTCCTCAAGACACACGCTCAGGCCATGGTCAGCCTTGGAATCAAGAATTTAAAGGGACTGATCGATGTCTCTTCGCGGAAAAAATGCCACAGCCCTGATCCGGAAAAGGATTTAAGTTATATGATTGCCAGGCTGGCGAACAAAATCCCCCCATCCTTCACGCTTCTCGATGGGATTTATACGGCTGAGCGAGGACCATTTTTTGAAGGAAGGCTGAGAAGGAGTAACATCTTGATTGCTTCTTCCGACGTTTTTTCCGCTGACAAGGTGGGCTCAAAGATCCTGGGATATGATCCGTCGGAGATTCCCCATCTGGTTCATGCGGCCCGGGATTTCGGGAGACCCGTTGATTTAGCCGATGTCGAGGTTGTGGGAGAAAAGATCGAAGCCGTCGCTTCCCGCCATGAGTATGCTTTCCCCTACACGGAAGATGGAATGCTTCCCAAGCCCCTCGAAAAGATGGGGGTCAAAGGTCTCTCCTATCCGAAATACGATTCAACGATCTGCACCTATTGTTCGGGCTTTACGACCACCATGCTGATGGCCATCGCCAGCGCCTGGAGAGGAAAGCCCTGGGACGAGGTGGAAATTTTGACCGGCAAAAGGATGAGGCCCACGCCAGGAAAGAAGAGGACGATCTTGTTGGGACAGTGCATGGTCCAGGCCAATAAGGACAGCGCGGATATCACGGAGATGATTGCGGTGAAGGGATGTCCTCCTGACCTCCAAGATGCTTTAAGAGCCCTTCACCAGGCAGGCATTGAGGTGAGCCCGGCTTTCTTCGAAAATATGGACATGGCAGCCGGATTCTTCATGAAGAAATTCGAAGGAAAGCCTGAGTTCGAAGAATCTTTTTACGGGGTTGTTTGAAAGGTCCCAACCTGGGGAAGCAAGAACCAAACAGGCTTTGGAAGTTGAATAAATCCGAAATTCGAATGTCGAAATACAAAACAAATCCGAATGTTCAAAATTCAAATGTCTTAAACTTTTTTGTTTTGAATCCCGCCTTGGCGGGAAAATTTGGTCATTTGAGATTGTTTCGAGTTGATCCCTGCTGGGATGCTTCGCACGGATTTCGTGCTTCGGATTTAAAATCCATTCAATCTAAAACAACTTCGTTGCCATAATTTTAATCCTAAGAAGCTATAGGAGATTAACAATGAACAATGAAACCCTTCTTAGTTATTTCCAAAAGCATGTCAAAGAGCATCCTGATCGAGTAGCTATCCGACACAAAGATTACGGGATCTGGCATGACGTCACCTGGGCTCAATATGGAGAAAAGGTGAGGCAGGTGGCCATGGGATTGATCAGCCTCGGCTTCAAAAAAGGGGAATGTGTTTCGATCATCAGTGAAAATCGACCGGAATGGGTCTATGCCGATTTTGGAATTATGTCTGCAGGGGGGGTAACGGCAGGCGTTTATGCAACCAATTCGCCGGAACAGTGTGGCTACGTTGTCCAGAACTCCGGATCGAGATTCTATTTCGCAGAAAATGAGGAGCAATTTGACAAGACCCTCAAATTCAGGAAGGACACTCCTTGCCTGGAAAAGGTCATCGTCATGGAGATGGAGGGCTTGAAGCGTTACGAAGACCCAATGTTGATGAGTTTTGATGACCTGCTAAAATTGGGAAAAGAGTTCGATGCAAAAAACCCGGGGCTATTTGAGCAGCGCTGGAAAGAAGTGAAGCCCGATGACTTGGCGGTTCTCATCTACACCTCCGGCACAACCGGCCCTCCCAAGGGAGCCATGCTCACTCACAGCAACCTCCTCTATATGAGTGAGGCAATGGTCAATGTGAATCCGGTTAAAGATGGCGACGAAACTCTTTCATACCTTCCTTTATGCCACATCTTTGAACAGCTCTTCACCGTGATGATCAATGTCCGTTTTAAGACGATTTGCAATTTCATCGAGAGTCCCGATACGGTCATGGATAACATGAAAGAGGTTTCTCCGACGGTTACCTGCGGCGTTCCCCGAATCTGGGAAAAATACGCCTCCGGCATCATGATTCGAATGTCCGATGCCACATGGCTTAAACGGATGATCTTTAAGGCCGCCATGGGCATTGGGATGAAATATGCGAGCCTGAAACTGAACTTTAAACCTATCCCCCCCTACCTGAAGGCAGCTTACTTAGCCGCTTATGTGGCTGTTTTTAGAAAGCTGAAAGAGCGATTGGGATTTGATCGGGTGAGGGTCGCTTACTCCGGAGCCGCGCCCATCTCGCCCGAGGTCCTGAAGTTCTTCAATGCCATTGGCCTTCCCCTTGTGGAAGGATATGGCCAGACCGAAGGAACCGGGGTGACGAGTGTCAGTCAAAAAGGTCGGCTCAAAATTGGAAAAGTCGGTCGTCCCTTGCCTGGCGTGGAGGTGAAAATTGCGGAAGATGGAGAGATTCTGGTGAAAGGGCCGGGCATCTTTAAAGGTTATTTTAAAAACCCGGAGGCAACCGCAGAGACGCTTAAAGATGGATGGCTCCACTCCGGAGATGTGGGAGAACTGGATGCGGATGGGTTTTTAAAGATCACCGACCGGAAGAAGGATTTGATCATCACCGCAGGAGGAAAGAATATCGCTCCACAGAATATTGAGAATCAATTGAAATTCAGCCCCTATATCAATGATGCGGTCGTGATTGGGGATCGCAAGAAGTATCTGGTGGCGCTCATCGCCATCGATGAGGAGAATGTGATCAAGTATGCCCAGGATCACAAGATCCAATTCGGAACCTATGGAAGCCTGACTCAGGCTCCCGAGATCAAGCAATTGATTCAGGCGGAAGTGGACCGGGTCAATAAAATGCTCGCCCAGGTGGAACAGGTCAAGAAATTCTCGATCATTCCCAAGAAGCTCTACGAGGAGGATGGCGAGGTGACCCCCACGATGAAGGTGAAGCGAAAATCGATCAACGAAGCTTATAAAGATATTATCGAGAAGATGTATAAGGGAGGGATGGAATAGTCGAGTAGTCCTTTATTTTGTGATTCTTATCCAATCGGTGAGCTTCTCACAGCTCCCATCCGGGCGGACCTTTCCGTAAAAGACGTGTTTTCCCCCCTGTCTCTCCATAGGACCATAAGTGACAGGGACACCGATACCCTGCCAATCCTTCAGGGTCTCCATGGCCTTTACCCAAGAATCGGGTGTTAGATTCCTTCCCGCTCTCCTCACCCCTTCAACAAAGGGTTCGGCAAAGCCAATCCCCGCGTAGTAAAAAAGTCCCCATCTTTCCTGGGGCTCCAATTGCTTTTGCCATTTTCTGTACTTCACCATCAAGGGGTGATTCGAATCGGGTAATTCCGAAAAGAAAGAATTGACCACGCCGACCCACGAACCTTTTGTAATTTGCATCATGAGAGCAGAATCACAGAGGGTATTACTGGTGGCCCATTGAGCTTTAAAGCCGATTTTAGCAGCTTCACTCAAAATCAATGCTGCATGAACAGGCATTACCAACATGATCACAGCCTCTGCTCCCGATTTCTTCAGCTTTAGTACATGGGAACTTAAGTCTCGATCGGTCACTTCAGCTGAGACTTGGGCGACAAGATCGATCTCCTTATCTTTGAGATATCGCTCAACCCCCTCCAACCCTTGTTTCCCAAAGTCATCATTCTGGTAAAACATGGCAATTTTCTTAAAGCCCATCTTCGAGTGAAGAAGATCTGTTAGGTTATAGGCTTCATCGTCGTAAAGAGGGTAGAGTGCAAACAGGTATTTTTGAAAAGGGTGAGTCCAGTTACGGGCGCCACTGACTGGGCCGAACCAGGGTACTTTGTTCTCCATGAGGTAGTCACGGACGGCCATACCCGTTCCAGTCCCAACACCCCCGATAACAGCAAATACCCCAATTTGGTCTACGAACTCTTTAGCAATGGCTTTAGTTTTTGCTGGTTGGTAAGCATCGTCGCGAATAGAATATTTAATCTTCCTTCCGTGGATTCCTCCTTCTTGGTTAACGATTTTGAAAAGCAACCCAGAACCCCTGGCCACTGCGCCCCAGGGCGCGCCAGGTCCGGTCTGGGGTCCCCATTGACCCACAAGGATCTCGGTATCCGTCACACCACGAACAGGTTGGGATGAGGCAAGGGTTACCATTGAAAGAATGAAGAAAAACGACGACCCGAGAAGAGCTAAAGTTCGATGCACCATTTTAGATCCTCCATTTCTCAAGGTTTATAATAGGTAAAGGAAAGTGATAAGGACCCCATACCCATAGAATGATATTAAAAAAAAACAGCAAATTCAAGCAGAATTGTGTGATGTGATTCTAATCGGACTATTTTAGGAATGATTTGGAGACAAACGTTTTACTAAAATGATTGAACGTTAATGTTAAGCACTTTAGGTATTCGGAATTTTAATCACTTTTTACCGCCAGCGTTTCTTTCGTTTCCACCTCTGATAGCCTTTGGCCGATTCCTCGGAGCGGATGCCTAAGTAGAATTCTTTGACATCTTCATCTTCCAAAAGGATGTTGGGGGTGTTGGCCGCCACGATCCTTCCGCTCTCCAGCACAAAGGCATAATCCGAAATCTTGAGCGCCATCTTTGCGTTCTGTTCTACGAGGAGGATCGTTGTCCCTTCTTCGTTGATCGTCTTGACGATTCCAAAGATCTCCTTGACGAGAATGGGGGAGAGTCCCAGAGAGGGTTCGTCCAGCATCAATAATTTTGGTCGGGCCATCAGCGCCCGACCGATGGCCAGCATCTGCTGCTCTCCGCCGCTCAGGGTACCGGCCCACTGGTCCTTCCTCTCGGCGAGAATGGGGAAGTGGCTGATCACGCGCTGGTGATCCTCCTTTACCCCCTTCTTATCCTTTCGGGTATAAGCTCCCATCTTTAAATTCTCATCGACGCTCAGCTCCGGGAAAACCTCTCTTCCCTCCGGGACATAGGAGATGCCGAGGTGGACAATCTCCTCCGCATCCTTTCCATCGATCCTCTTGCCCATGAATTCGATGGTTCCCTTATCCGGCTGGTCCTCGAGGAGCCCCATGACAGTTTTAAGGATGGTTGTCTTTCCGGCGCCATTGGCTCCAAGGATGGAGATAATCTGTTTCTCCTGGACTTCAAGGGAGACCCCTCTGACCGCCATGATTAAACCATAGAGGGTTTCAATGTTTTTTACTTTAAGCACTGATTTAACTCCGAATGTCTAATAAAAGCACGTTTAACGGTGACGATGCTCGTATCGAAGCAGGAAGCTCGAAACTTGAAGCTCGAGTATCCAGTATCGATATACGAGCCTCGATACGAGCTTCGACAACGACAAACGTCAATTTCATTTAGACGAATTTATTTTTCTTCCTCTCCGAGATAGGCTTTCAGGACTTCGGGATGCCTCTGAATCTCCTCCGGCAGCCCTTCCGCTATCTTTTCTCCAAAATTGAGAGCCAGGATGCGATCCGAAACATCCATGATCAGATTCATGTCGTGTTCCACGAGAAGTACGGTGATCCCGAGATCGTCCCGGATATCCTGAATGAAAAAGATCATATCCTTTTTTTCTTCGAGATTCATTCCCGCAGAAGGTTCATCGAGCAGAATCAATTCCGGTTCTAAGGCGAGGGCGCGGCCGAGCTCCACCAGTTTGCGGGTTCCATAAGGAAGATTGATGACAAACTGATTTCTTGCCGCCTGCAATTCGAGAAAGTCGATCACCTCCTCGACCTTTCCCCTATGCTCGATCTCCTCTTTTGCGGCTTTCGAGTTTTTATAAATGAAGGTCGCCCCGCGCCAGACCCCTGTCTTCATATGAATATGGCGTCCCAACATCAGGTTATCCATTGTGGACATATGGGAGAAGAGTTCGATGTTTTGAAAGGTCCGGGCGATCCGTTTCTCGGCGACTTGATGAGGCTTGAGACGAGTGATCTCCTCTCCCTTGAAGAAGATCTTCCCGGAGTTGGGCGGGTAAATTCCGCTAATACAATTAAAGATGGTGGTCTTTCCCGCGCCATTCGGTCCAATGATGGAATAGATGGCGCCTTTATCGACCTCAAAGCTCACATTATTGACAGCCTTGATGCCGCCAAAAGCAATCGTCAGGTTTTCGATTTTGAGGATAGAGGCCATATTTTCTTCATAAAATCCCCCCTCACCCCCCTTTGCTAAAGGGGGGAACTAGTATTTATCCCCCTCTTTGTAAAAGAGGGGTTAGGGGAGATTTTCAAAATAGATGCAATTTGCACTGATCATTATTTAGTGATCCTGATCCAGTCGGTTAACCGTTCGATATTTCCATCGGGCTTGACTTTGCCGTAGAATACGTGTTTGCCGCCCTGCCTGTCCTTCAGACCGGCGTAGGTGACGGGCAGGCCGATTCCCTGGAAATCTTTCATGCCTTCCATGGCTTTTATCCAGCTCTCCGTTGTCAAATTTCTTCCGGCCCTTCTCACGCCTTCGACAAAGGGCTCGGCAAAGGCGATCCCCGCATAGTAGAAAACCCCCCATCGCTCCGAAGGTGCATATTTTTTATGCGCTTCACGGTATTTCACCATCAAGGGATGATTCGAATCGGGCAGTTCACTGAAGAAAGAATTGATCATTCCGGCCCATAACCCCCTGGTTATACCCATCATCAGGGCAGAGTCGGAAAGCGTGTTGCTGGTCGCCCACTGCGGTTTAAATCCGATTTTTGCAGTTTCGGCCAATAGCAATGCGGCATGGGTGGGCATGGTCCATATGATCACTGCTTCGGCTCCGGATTCCCTCAGTTTGAGAGCGTGGGTGCTCAAATCACGATCGGTCACCTCGGCTGAAATCTTGGCAACCAGTTTAATATTTTTCTTCAAAAGATACCGGTCCACGCCCATCACTCCCTGTTTTCCATAGTCGTCATTCTGATAGAACATGGCAATCTTTTTGTAGCCCAGTTTCTCATGAAGGTAACCCGTCAGGTTGAAGGCTTCATCATCGTAAAGGGGATACATGGCAAAGAGATATTTTTGAATGGGATGAATCCACTCATAAACTCCGGTAACCGGACTGAACCAAGGAACCTTGTTTTCCATTAAATAGTCTCGGGCCGTCATTCCTGTGGCCACACCTACACCTCCGACGACCGCGAAGACACCGATCTGTTCGACGAACTCCTTGGCAATGGCTTTTGTCTTGGCAGGCATGTAGGAATCATCGCGAAGGAAATATTTGAGTTTCCTTCCATGGATTCCCCCTTCATCATTAATGATTTTAACCAACAGATCCGTTCCCCGGGCAACCGCGCCCCATGGGGCGGCGGGTCCGGTCTGGGGCCCCCACTGCCCAATAAGGATTTCAGTGTCCGTCACTCCGCGAACCGCCTGAGCCGATGCCGGAGCAGTAACAAAAAATGCAAAAACCAACAGACCAACAAACATCAAACTTTTCTTTACCATACTTTTCCTCCTCCTTTCTCAGATTTCTAATGATTTACTCATAACTCATAATTCTGAACTCACACCTTCTTCACATAATGTTTTGCCAGAAGCCCGCTCGGCTTGATACACAGCATCAACACAATGATAGCAAAGGCAACCACCGATTTGAATGAAAGGGAGACATATCCACCGAAAAGGTTTTCAATCACTCCCAATAGGGCTCCTCCGAGCGCCGCACCAGGCAGACTTGTCATCCCTCCGAGGACCCCCGATGCAAAACCCTTCAGGAGGGGGTCCATCATCATCGGAGGATCGAGCACGCCGAGGGCTGCAATGAGCATTCCGGCTACTGCTCCCACCATGGAACTGAGCGCCCAGGTAAAGGAGAAGATCCACTTGGTCCGAATGCCCATGACGCGGGCCGCCAGCTGGTTCTGCTGGGTGGCTCTCATGGCAATGCCCAATTTGGTATAGCGGAAAAAGAGAAAGAGAATAAACATCAGGACAAGGGAGACAATAAGCGTCCAGAAGTTGATCTTGCTGATGATTAGACCATAAAAATTGTAGGCCTCTATATTGGAAACCGGAAAGGGAAGTGCCCTTTGATCCGGTCCCCATTTCCAGCCCACAAATCCCATCAGGACCATCTCAAATCCGAGGGTGATGATGATCAAACCCAGGACGGTTGGATCCTTCGCCTGCCTTAAGAAAACAAGCTCAAAGAAGACGGCAAGCAGAATGGCGAACAAAAAGGTGAGGGCGAGCGCGTAGGGAAAGGGGACCTGATGCGTTTCGAGAAGGGTGAAGGCGATGAAGGTGCTGATCATGGCCATCTCACCCTGAGCGAAATTGAGGACTTCAGAGGTCTTGTAAATAATGACCATGGCAATAGCTATCAGGGCATAACAGGCTCCCACCGCCAATCCACTCACAACCAGTTGACCAAACATAGCTTATCTCCGATAAGAAATCCGAAATCCGAATATCGAAATCCGAAACAAATCCAAAATTCTAATTATCAAAATTCTAAACTTGTTTTCTGTTTGGAAAATTGGTCTTTTGTACATTCGTGCTTGTTTCGAATTTCGTGCTTCGAATTTCGGATTTATTTTTAAAAGGGCCATGTCTTCCAGTAACGTTTCGTCCGGATCCAGAATCCGAATATCCCCAGGGGTTCAAAGAGGACGATCAGGATCATGATCAATCCATAGACGATGACCGCAATGTTCGATATCCCTGCGATGCTCATATATTTCTGAGAAAAAGTGACAAGCGCCGGTCCGATCAATGATATGTCCTGGATCGCCTGAAGTTTAATGTCGAGAAAAGTCATCAGGGTAGCCCCGCAGATGGGGCCCATGACGGATCCCAGTCCCCCCACAACAACCATAGCGAGAAACGTGATCGACATGATGAGATGAAAGCTCTCGGGATTGATGAAGCCGAGAATAAAGGCATAGAGACCTCCTCCAATCCCTGCATAGAAAGCGCTCACCGCAAAGGCGAGAGTCTTATAATAGGTGAGATTGACTCCCATGGCCTCTGCCGCGATATCGCTGTCCCGGATGGCAATGAAAGCACGCCCCACCCTTGTCTTGATTAACTTCACTGCACCGATCGTCATCAGAACAGCGATGATCATGATCACATAATAATAATGGATGTCCTTCATCGGCGTTCCGAAGAGTTCGAGCTTGGGGGCCTGAAGTCCCATCCTTCCCCCAAAAAATTCCATGTGCTTGATGATCGTCGTAATGGTCATACCGAAACCGAGGGTGGCGATGGCGAGATAAGGACCCTTCAGACGAAGGGCCGGCAGTCCCAAGATAAATCCAAAGGCGGATGAGACAAACCCTGCAATGGGAAGGGCAATCCAGAGAGGGAAGCTCCACCTCAAGATGAGGATAACGGTTGTGAAGGCTCCCAGAGCAAAAAAGCCGGCATGGCCCATGGAGATTTGACCCGTAAATCCGACAAGAATGTTCAGGCCTATGGCCACAATGGCATGGACCGTGATGAGATTAACAATATAGAGTGATAATCCTAACGGGTGATACTTCTGAATGAACAGAGGTAAGATTGCCAAAAAGATTAGAAAGAGAATAGACCAGACGAGGATCGTGTTGCTTTTAAAAAGTTCGATGTCTTCGTAATAATTTCGCTTTATGTCCATAGAGACTTACCTGATATCGTGCTGGAAAGGTGATAGGTTCCCCTGGCTGGTTTGATCATGGCGAGATGTATTATAACTGTGATACCTTGATTGTCAATCTTTTTTTTTGGGAGAGCTATAAAAAACCTTCACGCTCTCTTGATTACATGGATTTCAAAAGAAGATTACTCAGATTTCAGAGATTTCCAGGGTTTTTCAGAAATCTCAATGAAATTGATTGAATCGTCCCCCCGGGTCTGTTAGAATTTGGGTGCTTCAATATAAAATATCCTAAAGAGTATTACAAGGAATAAGAGGAGGCTTATCTTGAGGATCTTTCAACTTCTTAAGGGAGGGGGACAAGGAAGAGGGGGGAGGCCTGAGCCTCCGGTCAATAAGGAGGAAAGATCTTATGACCAGCTCATCGATGAGCTCATGGCATGGAATATTGAACACACCGATATTCTTGGGATATTGCGAAAAGAGATTGATGAAGAAAGGCTATTGAAGTGGTCCGATGCTTTAGGGAAAGGGATCAGAAAAAATCTCGATTCAAACTTCGGCAAGAGGGAGGACAATCCCCTTTCCCCTGTTTATCTTGACCTTTATAAATTCGTTAGAGGCCTCAGGACAAAGCTATTGGGGAACCCTGCCATGAAAAATGTGAAGCCTCTGGAGAGATCCGACTCCCTTGTGGTTTGCATACTCTGTGGAATCCGTGCTTTACAGAAGGAGAAGGGGGCAAAACGGCCCATGGACACCCTTCAGTGGATGATGCTGGAGAGATACCTGGGATGATTCATGGGGGTTGACTTTTCAGGGCCCTTCTATAATAATTCTACAACAGGGCGCTTAGTTCAGGGGGAGAACGCCTGCTTCACACGCAGGAAGTCACTGGTTCAAATCCAGTAGCGCCCACCATAACTTAGTCCGTTGTCAGTGGTCCGTTGCAGGTCGTTTTAATTTGCCACGGACTACTTTCAACTGGCAACAAACGAGAAAGCGAGTATGTCCGGACATTCGAAATGGAGCACGATTAAACGGAAGAAGGGCGCGGCGGACGCCAAGCGGGGAAAGCTCTTCACCAAGATCATCAAGGAGATTATGGTCGCCGCCCGTTTCGGGGGAGGGGATATCAATGCCAACCCGAGGCTTCGAACCGCGGTTCTCGCCGCCAAAACAGAGAATATGCCCAAAGACAATATTGAAAGGGCGATCAAGAAAGGGACCGGGGAGCTTGAAGGGGTCAACTATGAAGACCTGACCTATGAGGGGTATGGACCGGGCGGCGTGGCGATCATCTTAGAAGTCCTGACTGATAATAAGAATCGGACGGTTGCAGAAGTGAGACACGTCTTTTCCAAGCACAATGGGAACCTCGGCGAAAACGGCTGTGTGGGTTGGATGTTTGAGAAGAAGGGATTAATCCTCATCGATAAGAGCGGCGTTGATGAGGACCGTCTGATTGAAGTGGCTCTGGATGCGGGGGCCGTCGATGTGAAGGATGCGGGGAAGGATTTTGAAGTGACCGTACTTCCTGCCAACTTCGATGATGTGAAAAAAACCCTTGAAGATGCAGGCTTTAAATTTAACACTTCTGAAGTGACCATGGTGCCTCAATCCACTGTCCATTTGACCGGAAAAGAAGCGGAACAGATGCTTAAACTGATGGAGGGACTTGAGGATACGGATGATGTCCAGAAGGTCTACGCCAATTTCGATATCTCCGACGAAGAGATGGAACGCCTCAGTGCCTAAAAACAAATTTTTTGTTCTGCTGAAAAGGCCACCGTATCATCGCCATCAAGATGGGTGGCTTTTTTTGCATCCGGAGAATATCTTATCGTGAAGGCGATTGGAATTGATCCCGGTCTGGCCATGACAGGCTTTGGAGTGGTGGAAACCCTTCCCCGCGGGGGAAGGGCCTGTGATTGGGGAGCCATTCGAACAGAATCCAACTCTCCCATTTCCCTCCGTCTCAAAATCATCTATGATGGAATAAAAGAGCTGCTCGAAAAATGGAGGCCGGGCCTTCTTGCCATGGAAGAAGTTTTTGTGCTCAAACAATTTCCGAAGGCGGCCATTCAGTTAGGAGAGGTACGGGGAGTGATCTACCTGGCCGCTCAAGAGTTAGATATTCCAATCGTTGAAGTAAGGCCAACAGAAGTGAAGAGCGCCCTGACAGGAAGCGGCCGGGCGGATAAGAAACAGATGGAGAGGGCCATCCAACAATTACTTAAGATTGAGGGATCGCTCGGGTCGAGCCATGCGGGCGATGCCCTGGCTTTAGCCCTGACCGGCCTCTCCCGAACGAGTAAATTTCGCTGGTAGATTCTGCTTCTATAGTTAAGGTTTTGTGTATATTGTCATTCCGGACTTGATCCGGAATCCAGTTTTTTAAAATGCCTGATCCCTGCTTTCGGAGGGACGATGTCTGGATTCCTGCTTTCGCAGGGATGACACTCTTTTTATTACCTTGTCATCCCTGCGCCTGTCTACCACAGGGAGGGATTTCGGATTTTTGGGGTGAAGGATGATTCGTTACATCGAAGGAAGATTATTAAAGAAGGAAGAGGATCGAGTAGTCATATTAGCTAACGGAGTGGGCTACGAGATATTGCTTCCTGCCATCGTACGGAAAACCTTTAATCCCAAAAAAGCGGGCGAAGATGGAGAAATCGTCAAACTCTTTATTCATTATCAACAGACCGAAAGACAACCCAAGCCTGTGCTCATCGGGTTTAACTACGAACCGGAGAAAGAGTTCTTCGAGAAGTTCATCACGGTGGAGGATATCGGTCCGCTCACGGCCGTGAAAGCCCTTGTCCAGCCCATCCCCAAGATTGCGAAAGCCATTGAAGAGAGGGATTCAAAGACCCTCGAAAGTTTGAAGGGAGTCGGAAGGAGGACTGCAGATAAGATCATCGCAACGCTTCAGGGAAAGGTCGGGAAATTTGCTCTGATGAGAGAGGATCAGATTCCTGTCGAGGTCGAGATTTTTGACTTTAAAAAACAGGTGGAGGAGGTTTTGGTGAGGGATCTCGGCCACAAAATGGGCGAGGCCCAGAAACTGGTCTATGAAGCGATGTTGAGGAATCCGAATATCTCCACACCCGAGGAACTCTTTGAAGAGGTCTACCGGGGACAGAAAGGAGTGTCGTCCTAACCCCAGTGTTGCAAGAAAAGGGGGGTGGGCATGCTTCCAATCCTTTACAATTGCGGATCATTTATATATTTTATGGGGAACATTCGATGTCACATGAGGTGGCCTTTGAGGTATGCTTGAAACCTTATTAGCAAACCATTTAAAGGTGCCGCTGTAAAGGTTTTCCAGCATACCCACCCCCCTTTTCATATAATACTCATGCAATTGTGAAGTTAAGAGGGCAGGAAAATATGAAAAAAACCGAAGAGGAGAAGCAATCCGATCAGACGACCCCAGAGATTGAGGATTTTCTCGATCTGAGGCCCAAAAAGCTTTCGGAGTATATCGGACAAGGACAGGTGGTTGAGACCCTGGAGATTGCGATCGAGGCGGCGAAGAAACGGGGAGAGCCTCTGGATCACATCCTCTTTCATTCCCCCCCGGGATTAGGAAAGACAACCCTTGCCCATATCATCGCCACGGAGATGGGAGTGCAGATCGTGACCTCCTCGGGCCCTGCCCTCGAAAAAGGAGGAGACCTGATCAGCATCCTGACCCACCTTGAGAAGGGCGATGTTCTCTTTATCGATGAGGTCCATCGCCTTCCCAAGATCGTGGAGGAGTTTCTCTATCCGGCCATGGAGGATTTCTGTATCGATTTTATTTTTGACAAAGGAGCCCATGCGCGAAGCCACCGTTATCGGCTGGCGCGGTTCACGCTCGTCGGAGCCACCACGCGTGCGGGTCTCCTCTCCGCCCCCCTCCGTGAACGGTTCGGAATATTGAGGAATCTCGAGTTCTATTCTCTCGAGGAATTAGGCCGGGTGGTTAAACGCTCTGCCGCTCTTTTGGGCGTGCCCATCGATCGGGAAGGAACAGAGGAGATCGCCAAGCGTTCCAGGGGC
Organism: Deltaproteobacteria bacterium; assembly: GCA_018333535.1. Classification (GTDB taxonomy): domain Bacteria; phylum Desulfobacterota; class BSN033; order BSN033; family UBA1163; genus RBG-16-49-23. The sequence goes on from JAGXTA010000083.1 coordinate 16,429, forward strand.
ACACCGAGAATTTCGAATCGTCTCCTCAAGAGGATAAGGGATTATGCCGAGATCCGCGGGGATGGGAAGGTCACGAAAGAGATTACCGATGAAGCGCTTCGTCTCGAAGGAGTGGATGAGATGGGTTTAACCAGCCTCGACCGGAGGTTCTTAGAGACCATCATCCGCTATTATAAAGGAGGGCCGGTGGGCCTGGAAGCGATCGCCGCAACCCTACAGGAAGAGGCCGACACGCTCGTCGATATGGTGGAGCCTTTTCTTCTTAAGATCGGCTTTGTGGCAAGGATGCAGAACGGAAGAAAAGCAACGGAATTAGCCTACGAACATTTCGGGATTCCCTATCATGAGTCCGGAAGACAGCTCTCGCTACCCACCCGCAAAAAGCATTAAGGATGTTTTAAAGTTTCCATCTCCTGCACCTACCCTATTTCTTTATTGATTTTCCTGTCCTGATTTAGTAAACTCTCATCCATTAAAAGGATTTCCTAAAACATATACTTAGACTCCCCCCATAGTTTAGACGTGAGTCCGAAGTGGAAGAAAAAACCATTAAACCAAGCCAAATTCTAACTGGCACACTCTTCAACGAGCCTATGAGGGTGGAGACGGTCCGTGCCAATGGGCCTGACACATGGATAGTTGGGTTGGTTGGCACCCAATCGGAGCGGTTCCGGAGCGTTACCCTTACTTCACGAGATATTGAAGCGCTAACCATCTTTGATGTTACCTCTACTTATGACGGTGACGGCCGCCTCCTTCGACTTGGCCTGCAGGCTTACTCGCTTGGGATTGCTTATGAATTTGATCCATACTTCGGGCTCTCCATCTCACGTGTCGATCCATTGCCACACCAGCTTGAGGCCATCTATGATTACCTCCTCAAGCTTGCCCGTGTCCGATTCCTCCTGGCTGACGACGCAGGCGCTGGTAAGACAATTATGGCAGGGCTCCTTATTCGGGAACTGAAACTCAGGGGGTTGGCAGATCGCACCCTGATCGTGTGTCCTGCGAACCTTACCTTTCAGTGGCAGAGGGAACTCAATGAGAAGTTCGATGAGAAGTTCAAGGTATTAAAAGGTGGGGAAATCCGTGACCAGTTTGGTATAAACCAGTGGTTGGAACAAAAACAGGTTATCACTTCCCTCGATCTCGCAAAGCGTTCAGAAATCCTACCTGGATTGCGCCAAGTTCATTGGGATCTCACCATCGTGGACGAGGCGCATCGGATGTCCGCTTTTGATCTGGAGCACAAGACCTTAAGGTATCGTTTGGGTGAGCTGCTTCGTGATGCAAGTGATCACTTACTCCTTCTTACAGCAACGCCTCACAAAGGGGATCCAATCAATTTTAGTTTCTTTTTACAACTTCTCGACCAGGATGCCTATGCCGATGTCCGCTCTATCCGGGAGGCAATGAATCAGCGAAGGGCTCCATTTTACCTTCGACGGACCAAGGAAGCCATGGTCTACTTTCCGGAGCGTCGGCCTGATGGAACATGGGTGGCCGAGAAGATTTTCACCAAACGAATCCCCCATACCGTGGATTTCCAGATTGACGGCGCTGAATTCGATCTCTATCGCGATGTTACTCGTTTTGTGAAACAGCAAAGCGCTAAAGCTGCTGCTCAGGGTGATGACCCCCGTGCCCGTGCAGTTGGATTCCTCATGTCCCTGTATCAACGCCGTCTTGCTTCAAGCACCCATGCCATGCGGCGCTCCTTAGAAAATCGTGCTAAAAGGCTTGAAGTGGGATTAAAGCGTGCCCACGAAATAATCAGTTTGGTTCCTCCCGACCTTCCCGATCCAGAAGAGATCGAAGAGATGGAGGATTATGAACGAGAAAAATTAGAGAAAATGTTAGACGCCATTACCCTCGCTGCGAACGAAGAACAGATCCGTGAAGAGACCGATAAGTTGAAGCAACTTGCAGGGCAAGCCCAGTTGGTCGAGGATTCGGGCACGGAGGCCAAGTTATCACGTTTAAAAGACCTTCTTCATCAAGAGGGTTTTTTCGACCACCCCGAACAAAGGCTTCTCCTCTTCACTGAATTCAAAGACACCCTCGACTACCTGATGGGTCGTTTAAGAGAGTGGGGCTTTAAGATTGGATGCATTCATGGAGGCATGAAATCCGGCTTCCGGGATCAACCTGGCACCCGACTTTACACAGAGCAACAGTTCAAAGATGGAGAAATCCAGATCCTGGTTGCTACTGAGGCAGCTGGGGAAGGGATCAATCTCCAGTGCTGTCATATTCTTTTTAATTATGACATTCCCTGGAATCCGAACCGACTTGAACAGCGAATGGGCCGTATTCATCGCTATGGCCAGAAGAGTGATTGCCTAATTTTTAACTTTGTAGCAACGAACACCATCGAAGGTAAGGTGCTTCAGCGTCTTCTCGAAAAGCTTCAGGAGATCCGGGATGCCCTTGACGACGATGCAGTCTTCAATGTGATTGGAGAAATTCTTCCAGCAGCTCACATCGAACGGGTTCTTCGTGATTATTATGCTGGACGCTTAGGAGATGCAGACCTGGAGGACCGCCTTCTTAAAAATGTTGATGAGAAACAATTCAGGGCCATCTGCCAGAATGCTCTTGAAGGCCTCGCATCGAAAAAGCTAAACCTTGAGATGCTCGTCGAACGCCGTGCCAGAGCCCAGGAGCGCCGTGTGGTACCCGAAACAATTGCTCGTTTTATGCGCGAATCTGCAGATTATATAGACTTTGCCCTAAAAACCCATTCTTCTCTTCCGCACACTTTTGATCCGGGAAGAACACCAACGACACTAAGGAACTACGAGAGCCAGCCTGACTGGAAGCTTTCACCATTGGTTACAAAGTATCCACGATTCTCAACAGATCGTGATACTGCCGAAACGAACAATCTGGAATGGGTGACGCCTGGTCATCCACTCTTTGAAGCTCTGCGCCGTCATGCCTTTATCCTGGCACAGGGAACTTTTGGTAGGGGAGCCTGTTTCTATTCTCTTCAACATGATACTCCGGCTCGTCTGGACTTCTACCGAGCACGTGTGGTTGACGGCCTTGGTCAGGTGATCCATGAGCGTCTCTTCGTAGTGGAGCTGACGGCCAATGGAGAGGCTCGTTTGCAAGAGCCCAGCGTACTTGGAAACTTATCCCCTACTAATTTACCAGAAAATCTTCCATTAATTGCATCTCTCCCAGAGGCCACTGCGTGGCTCAATGAAAATGGCCTCATGCCTTTCTTGGAAGAAGTTCGCAACGAACGCCTATCTGAGATTGATCGTATTGCAGCCCATGTAGAATTGTCACTTACCGAGCTTCTTCAGAAGGCTGATGAGGAGATTGGCAGATTAGCTTCTGAAGTGGAAAGAAAAGCTCTTGGAGCTGAGGGACGTCTTGCTCAAGCAGAATCCCGTCACTCAGATCTTTTAGCTCGACGAGAGAGACGCCGCCTTGAATTGGATAGGCAGCGCGCCCTTTCTCTTCAGTCGGTTGAGCGTATAACCAGTGTACTCATTCTCCTGCACCCTGAGAGGAAGTCACCAGAGGTTCGGCGTCTACAACCAGATCCGGAAGTTGAAGCAATAGCGATGCAGGTGGCTATGGAGTATGAGAAAGAAAAAGGTCGTCAGGTTCATGACGTTCATGAAAAAAACTTTGGGTATGACTTGACGAGCCTGGATGTAAATTCGGGTGAGCTTCGGCTCATTGAGGTTAAAGGTATAGGTGCGACAACTGGAAGTGTTCTACTTACACCAAATGAAAAAAGGGTCGCTGAAGATCGTCGTGACTGTTACTGGCTTTATGTAGTTACAGACTGCAAAAGTGATCCCAAGCTTCAAAACCCCATCAAAGACCCAGCCCGCCTCCGGTGGCACGAAGTTAAAAAGGTCGATCATTACTATCTATCGATAGATGCCGTAACCCAACCGATGCAGGTGAGAGAGGGAGAAGTCCCTTACGGAGATGGAAAGAAATAACGACCTTTTTCTCTTCTTTTTGAGGGATAGGATGAGGGTTTAGTTGAAACAAGCAGATTTAAGAAAATTGATTAAAGGCGGCGAAACTGAGACTATTGAGTTCAAAGCATCCTTTGATAAGGAGACCCTTGAGACATCGGTAGCTTTTGCAAATACAAAGGGCGGGATCATTTTAACCGGTGTTTCTGATAAAGGTGAAATAAAGGGCATTCAGATTGGAAAAGAAACGCTGAGAGATTGGGCGAACCAGATTTCTCAGAGCACCGAACCTCGGATCATCCCTGAAATTGAAATTGGCACAATAGATGGGAAGAATGTCGCCGTTATCCGGATTAAGGAGTTTCCTATCAAACCTGTATTTGTAAAAGGGAGATGTTTTAGAAGGGTGGGAAATAGCAATCGAGTGATGCAAGCGCGTGAAATTGCAGAGATGCATTTCCAGTCAACAGGAATGAGCTGGGATAGACTTCCCGTAACGAATGCCCCCATAGGCGAAATTGACCTTGAGAAAGTCAAGCAATATATTGAAAGTGCAAAAGATGCAAGGAGAAGGAAAATCAGTGGTGGCGAAAAACCACTACAAGTTCTTGAGAAGCTTGAGTTAATAAAGGACGGAAAGCCTACATGGGCCGCAATTCTTCTCTTCCACAACCATCCCCAACGCTTTCTTTCTCAAGCAATGATACATTGCGGGAAATTTAAAGAAGAAACAATGGTTATTGATGACAGGATGATTGAAGGCGTCATCATCGAACAGATAGAAGAGGCCATGGATTTCATCCGTAAAAATATCAATGTGAGATTTGTTATGACGGGTAAGCCGGCAAGGGAAGAAGTCTGGGACTATCCACTTGAAGCGCTGAGAGAAGCAGTGATCAACGCAGTATGCCACCGCGACTACACGGTTCCATCCAATACGGAAGTGAGAATATACGACAATGAATTGATTGTTTGGAACCCAGGTGGATTGCCTTTGGGTTTAACAGTGGAAGACCTTTATAAGCCTCACCCTTCTATCCTGCGGAATAAAGGAATAGGTGGGATTTTCTACGATATGGGTTTGGTTGAACAGTGGGGGAGCGGAATAGATAAAATGCGAGGGGCATGCATCAAAGCTGGGATTCCCGAACCAAAGTTTGAAGAGCATCAGGGGTTCAGAGTGATTTTCAGGAAGGATATCTACACAGAGGAATATTTACAAAAACTAAGCCTGAACGAAAGGCAAATTAAAGCGGTAATGTATGTAAAAGAGAAGGGAAAAATATCGAACGCTGAATATCAAAATCTGTCGGGAGTTTCTCGGATTACATCCTCAAGAGAATTGAGATCTATTGTTGATAAAGGAATTTTTCAAATGGTAGGCAGGGTAGGCAAAGGAACTAAATATATCTTAAAAGAATCAATTGCATCATGAATGCATCTTAATTGTATCATTCAGCTTCATATGTGATAAAACAAAGGACTAATAATGGGCTAAAAGGGCTAACAAAAGACTAAAAAAGGGCTAATATTTGGGCATCAATTGGGCAAACCCGCAATAATCTCAATCCACCCCTCTCCCCTAACGTGGGAGAGGGAAAGGGTGAGGGGGACACGGGTTACAAGATTCAATTGCGTCAGAATGCATCTCAAACGTATCAGTAAGCTTCGTAGGAGACGAAAGAAATCCTGATATTGGGCAAATTGCGCATCAATTGGGCAACAAATGGGCATGGGCAAAAGGAGCAGACTTTATATCTCCCTGATTTTAGAGGAGTGAATGGACTATAAGGGCTATCAAAGGGCAAATAAAGGGCTAAATTTAAACCCGCAATAAACCCGAAATAAACCAGCAATAAACCCGCAAATCCCTCCCCCTCGATGGGGGAGAGTTGGGGTGAGGGGGAAGCAGGTTTCATCCCCCACTTTAGGAAAGGGGGGCAAGGGGGGATTTTGGAAGAATGTGATTCCAAACTTTGTTGCGCCCCCATTTGTTGCCTGCCTGCCCTGCCTACCGGCAGGCAGGCGGTAGGCAGGGACAAGGACACGATTTTTAATGGAGGAACCTATGCCAGCAATTGCATCTCTTGAAGATTTGAAAGCTGCCCAGGAAGATCTTCTTGCGGCAAAAGATCTGGTTGAGTTGAAGGCGACATTTAAAAAGTGGCGAAACATCGGATGGAAGAATATCTGCAAGTTGTGGCTTCAGGAGAGCACCCCGGAGAAATTGAAGGGTGAAGGGAAATGAGGTTTTCATTATTTCGGTGAGATGGGATGAAGTTGCATTTTCCCCTACATCCCCATCTCCGCAAAGACGCCAAAGACGCCATCAGGCCAATCCACCCCTCTCCCCTGGTGTGAGAGCTTGCCTGCCGAAGCGTTGGCGAAGGCAGGGGTGTGGGTACGGGGGAAGCAGGTTTCATCCCCCACTTTAGAAAAGGGGCAAGTGGGGATTTGAACAGGGTAAAAGACAGGGTAATATTTATCGCCACTTTTCTCCTCCCCCTCGACGGGGGAGGGCGAGGGTGGGGGTGGCCCCGTCTCGAATGGCATAAAGTTCACCCTGAGCAGCGTTTGACCGCTGCCGAACGGGTTAAGAAGGTTGATCATTATTATCTGTCGATAGATGCTGTAACACAACCTATGCAGGTACGGGAGGATCAAGCGCCCTATGGCAGGACCACTGGCCCCCGGGGAGAAGATTTGTAATGGCTTGGGATGATAACCTCCTGCCAGAACAAAGAACGGCTGCAGCACATACAGGCAGTCACGTCAGATTGCTGGCCGGACCGGGCACGGGTAAGACCCTTACTCTGACACGGCATGTCTGTTTCCTTGTTGCCGAGCGGAATGTGTCGCCTGCATATGTCTTAGCGTTCACATTCACTCGGGCTGCTGCCCGGGAACTTCGGCAACGTGTTGAGCTGGAGCTGGGGGAGGGACAATGTCCTCGCATCTCAACACTTCATTCTTTTGCACTCCGTCAACTACTAAAAAACGCTACTCGTATCGCCGACTTACCCCAGCCTCTTCGTATCGCGGACGATTGGGAAGAGCGTAACATCATCTTGGAAGACCTCAAAACCCTCATTAACTTGCGTCGTATCAGCGAAGCCCGCGACCTTTTGAACGAGCTTTCGGCCGACTGGCAAAGCTTAACGGTGGACGAGGCAGATTGGGAAAGACGTTTTCCCAATCCTCGCTTCCTCGGCGTATGGAGAGAGCACCGACGAATCTACGGGTACACGCTGCGGTCGGAACTCGTCTATCAACTGAAAAAAGCTCTTGAGCAAAGAGGGGATTTCGAACTGGAAGGCCCGTTGGAATATCTCCTTGTGGACGAGTACCAAGACTTGAACCGTTGCGACCTGGCTGTAGTCCACGAGATCGTTTCACGTAACGTCGAGCTGTTCATTGCAGGAGATGACGACCAGAGTATATATGGGTTTCGCAAAGCCCATCCTGAAGGCATTAGAAGGTTTCCTCGCGACTACGAAGGAGCGGAGGAGCTTTTTCTGGAGATATGCAAACGGTGCGACTGTGGTATTCTTGACCTTGGCCTCTTTGTTGCGCAACAAGACCCACGGCGTGTTGATAAGCGAATACAACCCGAGCCCGGCAGGGAACAAGGTGAGGTCGCACTCTTGCGATTCACGGACCAGGATGCAGAAGCTATAGGTATTTCCCGTCTTTGCTCTCACCTTGTAGAACGCCATGGGCTGCAACCTGACGATATCCTGATTCTTCTCCGATCCGACCACAATGGGGCATTCTCTGCTCCTATCCGGGAGAGACTCGAAGAAGCAAACATACCAGTCTCATCCGCAACAGATACGGCAAATCCATTTGATAACGCTGATGGCAGGGCCTTTTTGGCATTTATGAGGTTGGCTGTCAACCGCGAGGATAGCTTAGCCTGGCGCACTCTTTTTCAACTCTGGTGCAATGGCATCGGTTTGGGTGCGATTGGTGTTGTTTACGACCTTGCCCGCGGTCGCGGTGTGAGCTTTGCACAGACTTTGCTCACCGCCCATGACGACGCTAATATCCTACCGAGCAGCTATCGGTTCCGTATTTCAGAGGCTATTCGCCGCGTGCTGGATCGGCTGGAGGAATTGTTTCCTACTGACACTCAAGAAGAGTTTGAACCGTATGAAAGACTAATGGATGTAGTCCGGACAGCAGTAGAATCCTTCATCGGAGACGAGGAAGTGCGTAAGTCTGTTTTGGTGAAGGTAGGACAGGCTGCGGGAGCGGTTGAAGCTAAATCAATTCAGGAAGTAGTCCGGGCGACCGAAGTGGCAAGTGAGGATATCGAGCAGGAGATCGCACAGGGAAAAGTCAATATCCTTACGATGCACCGGGCGAAAGGGCTCACTGCCAAGGCTATCATTGTGGCCGCAGTCGAAGACCAATACATTCCGGGCCGTGCTCAAGGCGACGCTGTCGATGACGAGCGGCGTCTTCTGTACGTCTCATTGACTCGCGCAAAGCATCACCTTTTTGTGACTTACTGCGACAGGAGAACAGGACCGCAGCGGCATACCGGCCGCGATAGCGGAAGGGTTGCCAGGTCCCTTAGCCAATTCTTGGTTGACTGCCTTCATACCCCTCAAGACGGCAGGACTTTCGTTGACAATCTGGCAGAGGAAAATGAATGATCCCCAAAGAATGTAAACGACTGGCGGAGGTGGATTTTCCGATTGCGGTGGTGTCTAAGCATTCGGCACGGGAGAAATCCATCCGCCATGGCCATCCTTCGACATTGCATCTTTGGTGGGCAAGACGGCCCCTGGCTGCCTGTCGCGCAATGCTTTTGGGACTCCTTCTTCCTGACCCATGTGATCCTCATTGCCCAGAGGATTTCAAATCAAAAGTGCGGAAACTTCTACCAAAGGTTCAAGGAAATCCTGGGCCGGAAGACATTGATCTTCGAAAAGGCATTCTGAAATTTATCGGTGATTTTTCAAATTGGGATCTTTCTTCAAATCAAACCTACCTTGAAGTTTCCCGCGGCCTTGTTAAAGCGGCGCATCCAGAAGAAATGCCACTTGTCGTTGATCCCTTTGCGGGTGGCGGTTCAATTCCGCTTGAAGCGCTGAGACTCGGATGCGAGACGTTCGCAAGCGACCTTAATCCCGTGGCGTGTCTAATCCTGAAAGTAATGCTTGAAGACATACCTCGACATGGTCCTGAGTTAGCGGACGAGTTAAGGCGAGTTGGCAAGAATATTAAAGAAGCCGCAGAGAAAGAACTGAAAGAATTCTATCCTGATGATCCTGACGGCTCCAAACCTATTGCCTACCTTTGGGCAAGAACTGTGAGATGTGAGTCTCCAAATTGTGGGGCGGAGATTCCGTTGATGCGGTCTTTTTGGCTATGCAAAAAGGCGAATCGGAAAAGGACATTACGGTATATAATTGAAAATGTAGGGGCGACCTATGGTGGTCGCCCAGAAGAAGGGCAGGCGCAGAGACCTGCCCCTACAAAGACCATCCGGTTTGAAATCTTCGAACCAAAGAGTGAGAGTGAAGTTCCAGCCGGAACAGTCACACGAGCCAAAGCAACTTGTCTCCATTGTGGAACGGTACTTTCTCCAGAGAGAGTGCGCGCCCAGCTTGTGACCCAACAGGGTGGAGCAGATGTGATCTTTGATGAGAAAGGTAACCGGATCGGTGGGGCACGTCTGCTTGCCGTTGTAACACTCAAACTCGGCGAGCAAGGACGACACTATCGACTTCCGATTCCCTCTGATTACAAGGCAGTATGGATGGCTATGAAGGCCTTGGAGAAGCTGAATGTTACAACATTACAAAATGGAATGAACCGAGTCCCGGATGAACATTTACCACCTATCGGCACATTAGGATTCCGCGTTCAACGTTATGGTATGCTTCAGTGGGGCGACCTCTTCGCAGCCCGGCAGAAGCTGGCGTTGATCGCTATTGCAAAGCTTGTTGAGATTCTGGGGCAGAAAGACTCAAACCAAATAAGCAAAGAAGCCTTGGCTCTTTCTCTCGGAAAGGTGCTTCGTCATTGCAACGTTGTAAGCAAATGGCACCGAGGAAGCGAAACAGTCGCAGGTGCCTTCGGTATGCAAGCTCTCCCAATGTCGTGGGACTTCCCAGAGATGTTTCCGCTAGTCTCGTATGCAGGTGGACTTGATGACGGGATAGAAGACGTGACCGAGCCGGTTTCAACCATGGCTCAAGCCTTAAACAAACCTGGTCAGGTTCAAACCGCAGACGCTACTGTGCATCCTCTACCAGATGATACCTGCATGGTCTGGTTTACCGATCCCCCGTACTATGACGCGATTCCCTATTCGGATTTATCCGATTTCTTTTTTGTATGGCTCAAAAGAACAATTCCAGGCAACCCTTTATTGAATGATCCTTTTGACCCAGAGAACCCTTTGACTCCGAAAATATTCGAGATAGTCCAAGATGAAACCAAAAAATTCAACGGAACCCCGAAAGATAGAAAGTTTTTTGAAATGAGGATGGCTTCATCATTTGCCGAAGGACGTAGAATCCTGAAAGACGATGGCGTTGGCTGCGTTGTCTTCGCGCACAAAACTACCGAAGGATGGGAAGCTCTTTTATCAGGAATCGGTCGAGCTGGCTGGACAATCACTGGATCATGGCCAATCGCAACGGAACGCGGAGCCAGACTCCGTGCTCGTGAATCCGCCGCTCTTGCCACCAGCGTCCATCTTGTTTGTCGGCCGCGGCCCCGCGATGCCCCAGTCGGGGATTGGGGGGATGTTCTTCGAGAGCTTCCAAAACGAGTTGGGGACTGGATGGAGCGGCTTCAGTCTGAAGGAATCCGTGGTGCGGATCTTGTATTTGCATGTATTGGACCTGCTCTGGAGATTTATAGCCGTTACTCAAAAGTCGTGGATGCTGAGGAACGAAAAATTCCATTAGGCGGTGATCCAGAGGCCACGGAGCCTCATCGTAAAGGCTTCTTAGCCTATGTCTGGGAGGTCGTCGGTCGAACAGCACTTGAGCACGTTCTTGGAACTGCGGAGGCAAAGGCTCGCAATAGCGCAGCAGGGGCATTAGAGGAAGACGCTCGACTCACCGCACTATTTTTATGGACTCTCCAAAGCACAAATGGTAATGGGGCAAAAGGTGTTGAAGAGGAATCTGAGGAGGGCGAGGGGAACGACGAAGAAGAGGAAACACCAAAGAAAAAGAAACAAGGATACAGCTTGATCTTCGATGTGGTTCGGCGTTTTGCTCAGCCTCTTGGCATTCATCTCCCTGAATGGGAAGGGAGGGTCATTGAGACCGAGAAAGGCGTGGTTCGTTTGCTTTCGGTGAAGGAACGAGGAAAACAACTTTTTGGAGAAGAAAACATTTCTGTAGCCGGATTCAGAATTGAGGAGCAGGCCCGACATGATCCACAGATGAAGTTCAATTTTGCTGTTGAATCTGAAGCTGGAACAGTCCCCAAAATTAAAGGTCGGCGAACAAAATCCCCCCCACCCCCCTTTTCCAAAGTGGGGAAAGAGGGGATTAAAAAGCAAGACTTGCCCGCTGGAGTTTCAGCGAAAGCGGGGACCACAACTCTTGACCGTGTTCATGCGGCCATGCTTCTTCAAGCAAGTGGTCAAACAAATGCTTTGCGGGCACTACTCAAAGCCGAACAAGACCGTAGTCCAGATTTTTTGAGGCTTGCTAATGCCCTCTCTGCGTTATATCCTAAAAATAGCGAAGAAAAGCGTCTGCTGGACGCAATGCTTTTAGCAATGCCGAGGACGTAACCTTTCTTTAATGATTCAAGAAATTACAGGAGGTACTAACCATGAACTGGCGAGAGCGAATTAGTATTGACCCAAATGTTTGCCACGGGAAAGCATGCATCAAGGGCACCCGCGTGATGGTCTCGGTTATCCTTGACAACTTGGCAGACGGCGAATCTTATGAATCGATAGTAAAAGGTTATCACGTGACAAATGGGGATATTCAGGCCGCCATCGCCTATGCTGCTGACTTGGCTGAAGAACGTCACATCCCGTTAGAACAAGAGGCCGTCTGATGCGGTTCAAGGTAGACGAAAACCTGCACGTAGAGATCGCAGACCTGCTGCGTGAGCGGGGCCACGACGCTCTCACGGTATTCGATCAGGAAGCCAGAGGTCGAAGTGACCATGATATCGCTGACCTGAGTCGAAACGAAGACCGTGTTCTCATCTCCCTCGATCTTGACTTTTCAAATATACTCATCTTTCCCCCAGAGAAATACCCTGGTCTGATCGTCTTACGGTTGCGGAAGAAAAGCCGATCGGCAGTTCGCCTGGTTATTACCCGAGTAATTGACCACTTATATAAGGAACCACTTGCCGGAAGGCTGTGGGTGGTAGACGAACACCGTATTCGTATCCACCGTGTTAGTGATACGCTATAATCGAGCCAATTTGGTCGCTTTAAGTAAGACAGAGGAGTAACAGATGGAACCCTGGTACAAAGTTGCGATGCCGAGAAAGGAAGTTCGAGAAGGTCGGTCGTTCAACCCGGATGAGTTTGCGATTGCTCTTGAACAGGTGGTGGCTGGCACTGCTCCTCAAGACTACCGGGAGCCAAAACTATTCTTCTCTCGAACCTGCTTCACACGAGCCCTTTGTGAGCATACAGGGATGACACTTCGCCGGTTGGCCGGTAAAACCGAGAATACAGCTCCTATTCTTGCACTCATCACCCAATTCGGGGGTGGTAAGACCCATACACTGACAGCCCTTTACCACTTAATTCAAAATAGAGACAAGGCAAGAAAGATTGAAGAACTGAGTAAGCTTCTTCAAGAAACTGGTCTCCCAGAAATCCCGATCGCTCGTGTGGCGGTATTTGTGGGGAATGCGTGGGATCCCTCCGCAGGGGCTGAAAACCCATGGATTGACATTGCTCGCCAGCTTGCGGGAGATGATGGGATTACCGCATTAGGACCTGAAGCCAAGACAAAGGCCCCCGGAACGAATAATCTCCGAAAGCTCATAGAGGCGGCAGGAGGCCATGTCCTGATCCTATGCGATGAGGTACTCAATTTTCTTAGTCGCCACCGGGATAAAGCCGAGTCCTTCCGGGATTTTCTTGCAAACCTTGTTAGAGCTCTTACGGGTACAACAGGAAGCGCTGCGATGATAAGTTTGCCTCAAAGCAAGCCAGAAATGAGTGACTGGGATCTAAGGTGGCAAGATATTATTGTCAAGGAAGTTAATAGAGTGGCGAAGAACCTCATTTCGAACGATGAAGCTGAGATTAGCGAGGTAGTTCGGCGCCGACTTTTTGAGGACTTGGGGCATGAACGTGTCAGAAAAAATGTGGCTAAAACCTTCGCCGATTGGTGCTTTGAACGTCGAGCACAGCTTCCAAGCGAGTGGACAGCTGTGGATACAGCAACAACTGAGGCTAAAGCACGTGAATCTTTACAAAAGCGATTCGAGGTATGTTATCCATTTCATCCCTCAACACTATCCGTATTTCAAAGAAAGTGGCAGGCACTTCCTCATTATCAGCAGACACGCGGAACATTAGCTATGTTCGCCCAGTGGATTTCATTGGCCTTTAGTGAAGGCTACCAGCGAGCAAGGCGGGAACCGCTTATCACCCTCGGCTCAGCCCCGCTTGATGTACCTGAATTCAGAGGAGTTGTCCTTGGCGCGCTCGGTGAACCTCGGCTTCAACCTGCCATTGAAGCCGATATCTCTGGCCCTCAATCACATGCTCGGGCACTCGACGCCGATACTAAAGGAGCACTGCGTGACATCCATCGTCGTGTGGCCGCAACAATTCTATTTGAATCCTCCGGCGGCCAGGTAGAAAAATTAGCTCACCTCCCAGAATTACGTTTTGCCTTAGGAGAACCAGAAGTTGACACAACGTCCATTGATAATGCAGCTTATGCCCTTGAGTCGAAAGCGTTCTTTATTAGTCGTATAGGTTCAGATGGCTTCAAGATCTATCATAAAGCAACGATCCGAAAAGCGGTTAATGACCGGCGTGCGTCACTTGATGAGGATGCAGAAATAAAACCAACGATGAAGAGTCTCGTCAAAAAAGAGTTTGAACGTGGAGCGAGCATTCCTCTCGTGCCTTTTCCGAACGATGGCTCAGCCATTCAGGATTCTCCTAAATTAACACTTGTTGTCATGGACCCAGAATTAGAGTGGAGTGGAGCTGGTTCTCTGCGGCAACAAATTGCCGAGTGGACCAAGCAGCATGGAAAGTCTCCCCGACTCTATCCGGGGTCGCTCATATGGTGTCTGAAAAAACCAGGACGTGATTTTAGGGAGAAGGTGGAACTCTGGCTTGCATGGAAGCGAGTTTTTAGCGAAATCACTGAAGGAACTCTGGGGGCCGATTTTGATCGAGCAGATCGTGCAGATATACAGAGCAAAGTCAAAGATGCGGAAGAGGATGCCAAGGATGAGGTCTGGGGTGCGTACCGTTTCGCAGTTATTTTTGATAGCCGAGGAGCTGACGGTCTCAAACCTATTGACCTCGGTGCAGGCCATGCAAGCAGTGGGGAGACACTTTGTGGAAGAGTGATCACAGCCTTAAAGTCGCAGGCACTTCTGAATGAATCCGTAGGAGCTGGTTATATAGAGCGGAACTGGCCTCCTGCGTTAAAGGAATCTGGCGCATGGCCGCTTTCAAGCCTCCGACAAAGTTTCTTAAACGGGTCATTAACACGACTTTTAGATCCAGATACAACTTTACGGAATAAGATCGTTGAATTTGTTGGTAAGGGTGACTTTGGGCTTGCCTCAGGACAAAAATCAGTTGGAACTTACGAAAGGGTTTGGTTTGAAGAACAAATCTCTTTGGATGAAGTTACGTTTGAGTCTGGTGTTTTTCTGTTGACCAAGGCCAAGGCAAAAGCTCTTAAGGCTGGAATGAAATCGGAACCTGGAGCCGTGGTCACTCCTGTTACTCAACCAGTGGATGAGGAGGTTATAAAATCCGAAATAGGAACAGAACCCAGAACCGGCATTCAAACAAGGACACTTCGCTTGGTTGGGACTGTTCCCCCCGAGATATGGAACCGTCTTGGCACAAAAATCATTCCCAAACTCAAATCCGGTTCAGATCTCAAAATCGGAGTCGATTTTTCAGTTACCGTAAATGTTGAATCAGCGCGAAGCATAGAATCCGACCTCCGCCAAGTCTTAGAGGATTTAGGCCTCAAAGGCAAAATCCAAATCGAACAATCAGAATAAGAACCCTGAAAGAAGAAATTATACTACAAGGCCACTTTGTTAATGCCCCACCCTTGATGGTCTCGCAAAAAGTCGTCTCACCGGTCCTGCGGCAGGAACCGGTGTCCAGAGTTTTGATAATTATATGAAATTACTGGATTCCGGCTTCCGCCGGAATGACGATCTTTAACTTTTTCCGACTTTTTACGATTTCATCACCTTTAATACATCCTCAAAATAGGCGATCGTTTTTTTCAGGCCTTCTTCTAAGACCACTTCCGGAGTCCAGCCGAGTTTTTCTTTGGCCAGATCAATGAGGGGTTGACGCTGTTTCGGATCATCGGCAGGAAGGGGTTTGAAAGAAATTTTTGACTTCGATCCTGTCATTGCGATGATTTTTTTTGCCACTTCGAGAATGGAGAGTTCGATAGGATTTCCAAGATTGACTGGACCGGTAAAATCTTCAGGAGTATTCATCAATCGGATTAAGCCACTGATCATATCGTCCACATAGCAGAAAGAACGGGTTTGGGATCCGTCGCCATAGATGGTGATGGATTCATTTCTCAGGGCCTGAAGGATAAAGTTGGAGATGACACGGCCGTCATCGGGATGCATATTGGGTCCGTAAGTGTTGAAGATACGGGCCACCTTAATTTTAATCCGATGCTGACGATGGTAATCGAAGAAGAGGGTTTCGGCACATCGTTTCCCTTCATCGTAGCAGGAACGGGGGCCAATGCAGTTGACATTTCCCCAGTAATTCTCAGGCTGGGGATGGATGGAAGGATCTCCGTAAACTTCGGAGGTGGAAGCCTGAAGGATTGTAGCCTTAAGACGCTTGGCCAGTCCCAGCATGTTGATCGAGCCGTGGACATTGACCTTTGTCGTCTGAACAGGGTCATTCTGGTAATGGATGGGCGAAGCAGGGCAGGCCAGGTTATAAATTTCATCCACCTCCACATAGAGAGGAAAGGTGATGTCATGGCGGACAAGTTCAAAATAGGGATGGTCCAGAAGATGGACAATGTTTCTTTTTGTTCCCGTGTAAAAGTTATCCACACAGAGAACATCGTGGCCTTCTTTTAAAAGGCGTTCGCAAAGGTGAGAGCCTAAGAAACCCGCGCCGCCCGTCACCAGAATCCGAACCTGATCTGAACTTTTCAATTTAGCCTCCCATGCTCTTTTTTAAGCAATATTTCATGGGGTATTCATCACACTCTCATGAAAATCCCCCTGAATCCCCCTTTTACAAAGGGGGATAATAACCCCTCCCTTTGGCAAAGGGAGGTTGGGAGGGATTTAAAGAACCTCTTTTCTACCCACAAATCAAAGAACATCTTTGTTAATCTCGACCTTGGCTTTCGATCGTAGATGTTGGAGCCAATTCCTGAAGAACTCCTCCTGCTTCTGGTAGATCAGCCGTTTTTCAAGATTCTTCTTGACGGACTCAAACTTGCTCCGATCCGCGGGTTCCGAACTGAGAAGCCTCACCACAAAATATCCCTCTTTTGTCTTTAAGGCTTCTTTCGGAAGAGGTCGTTTCTCAGTCAGGGAAGACAGAGAGGCCATCCATTCTCCCGTGGGTCCGATTTTGGGGATTACACCTCCTGCCCGGCTGAAGAAACCCGTTTCCTCGATCGAATAACTTTTTCCCGAAATAACCTTGTTCATCTCTTTCCCGGCTTTGATCTGATTGAGAATCTCTTCCGCTGTCTGTCGGGCCTTCTCTTCGGTCTTCTTTCCAGCGACCTTCCGGATGACCTCCTCTTTTACCTCCTCCAGAGGAGGAACCCGGGATTCTTTTTTGTCCAGCAATTTCAGGATGTAAAAATTGGGCGGGATATTGACCACAGGAGAGATCTCCCCTATTTTTAGCGAAAAAGCGCTGGAGTGGAAAGAAGGGTCTTTGCCGATTCCAGGGATATCGTCGCCTTCCTTGAAGAAACCGGTTGTCTTTATCGGAAGGTCCTTCTCGCGAGCAAACTTCTCTATGTCCCTGCTACGGAAGAGGGAATAAAACGCATCATCTGCTTTCCGGGAGGCTTCTGCCTTTGCCTTCTCTTTTTTGAATGTCTGATGGATCTGGTCTTTTACTTCTTCGAAGGTCTTTTGTTTCTCCTCTTTGACCTCTTCCACTTTGAAGATATGGAATCCACCCGGACCTTTGACCAGGTCGCTCAGTTCGCCCGCCTTGAGCGAGAAGAGAGGTTTCTCAAAGAATTCATTGATCGTTCCCTTCTGGAGCCATCCCAGGTCTCCTCCCTTCTGAGCGGATTCCGATTCGGAATATTGTTTGGCAAGAGAAGCGAAGTCCTTTGTCTTCCCGGCCTTTCCAAGTATCTCTTCAGCCTTCTTCTTCTTTTCCTCAATTCTTTCAGGCGGGGCCTGTGGATCCACTGTAATGAGGATCTCCCTAACCCTGACCTGCTTGGGAACCTTAAAGCTTTCTTTGCGCTGATCGTAATAGCGCTTGATTTCATCAGGAGAAATCTGGATTTTGAGCTCAACATCAGAAGGACGGAAGGCAAGATATTGGACCTGGAGGTAGGCGGGAATCCTGAACTCCTCCTGATGCTTCTGAAAATAGTCCTTGATCTCCACCTCGTTCGCGCTCACCTGGCCCCTGAAGGCCTCAGGAGCGATCTTCACAAAATGGAGATTGACCTTTTCGTTTTCAAAGAGATAGCCCTCCAGAATCTCTTCCTCCGACACCTTTCCTCCATTGAGCCGGATGAGGTTGGCCACCTTTGAATAGAGGAGGTTTTCCCTCTGCATCCGCTCAAAATCTTCCGGATTCATCCGGTTGAGGCTTAGGAATCTTTCATAGAGGCGTGAATCGAATTGACCATTGACCTGAAAGGAGGGGATCGATTCGATGGCCATTCTCAATTCCCCATCCGAGACCTTCAGGCCCAATCTCGTTCCTTCCTGGAGAATAAGGGTCCTGGAGATAAGCTCTTCAATGACATTCTCTCTGATGCGGAGCTCCCCGATCATCTTCTCATTGAAGGCAGGGCCCATCGCCTCCCGGTAGCGGTTCATCACTCCCTGAAGGGTTTCCTGGTAATCCCTGATGTGGATGGCGGTTCCGTCCACCATTGCCGCATAGTCGTATTTTTTGTCCCGGAAGAAGGAATATCCTCCCCAGGAAATAAACGTCACTGCCACCAGGAGGAGAAGACCCTTGAGCATCCAGGAAGTGGCATGTTTTCTTAAGATCGTTAACATGATGATTCTCCTTTCAACGAAGGAATATTAATCAATCCTCCTGAAAAAGACAAGGGCAATGAAGATTAGGAGTAATGCGTCACTGGAGCGTGGGTGAAATCCGTCAATCGGGCAGTCATGTCTCCGAAAATCTTATTAAGCGGATGGTTTATATTTTTAAGGGCAAAGGGAACATTGCCCATTGTGGAGTAGTCCTTGTCATGCGGGGTCATCCTTTTAGTTCACGGACAAGCTGATGTTTCCGCTATAAGATTTTTTCCAACATCCCTGCCCGATCGACGGTAAATTTCCACGGAAGAGTGACGCATTACGATTAGGAGAGGAATTTTCTTGAATCGTAGAGAGAGATTTGTTAATATAGTCAAGCCTCAATTAATCGACAGGAGAAAGAGATGGTGTTTAATTCACTGTTGGGTCTGTTTTCAACGGATTTGGCCATCGACCTGGGAACAGCCAATACCGTTGTTTATGTTAAGGGGAAGGGAATCGTCTCTTCGGAGCCCTCTGTGGTGGCGATCCAGAGGGATTCGAGAGGGGAGAAGCGCGTTCTGGCTGTTGGTCGGGAAGCCAAAGAGATGTTAGGCCGCACACCCGGAACCATCTTTGCCATCCGGCCGATGAAGGACGGAGTGATTGCCGATTTTGAGATCACCGGCGAGATGCTCAAGTATTTTATCGCCAAGGTCCATAACCGGAAGGCCCTGCTGCGGCCCCGGGTAGTCATCTCCGTCCCCTCGGGCATCACGCCCGTTGAGAAGAGGGCGGTTCGGGAATCGGCCCAATCTGCGGGGGCAAGGGAGATCTACCTGATCGAAGAGCCTATGGCCGGAGCCATCGGTGCGGGGCTTCCCATCACCGAGGCTTCAGGAAATATGGTCGTGGACATTGGAGGGGGGACCACCGAAGTGGCTGTCATCTCCCTGTCGGGAATTGTGGTCAGTCAATCGATCCGGGTGGCGGGGGATAAGATGGATGAGGCCATTGTCCAGTATGTGAAGAGAAAGTATAATCTCCTCATCGGCGAACGGACAGCGGAACTGGTCAAAATCAGTATCGGGACGGCTTACCCCGAGGAGAATCCTGAGTCCATGGAGATTAAGGGAAGGGATCTGGTCACCGGCATTCCCAAAACCCTTGAAATCAATAGCGAGGAGATCCGGGAGGCCCTGGCCGAATCAATCAATATGATCATCGATACAGTGAGAATCACCCTCGAAGAGACGCCGCCGGAACTGGCCTCGGATATTGCGGACAAAGGGATTGTCCTGGTGGGCGGCGGGGCGCTCCTGAAAAACTTTGATGTCCTTCTCAGAGAGGTGACCGGACTCCCCATCACGATTCCGGATGATCCGCTCTCGGCCATTGTGTTAGGGGCGGGCAAGGTTCTCGACAATGAAAATCTGCTTCGAAGCGTCACATTTCAGTACTAAGATTTTTGAAAAGGTTCAAAAAATCTCTGATTACAGGGATTATGAAACGATTGCACAGATTAAAAATGCAGAGAGCGTCAAGTAGTTTTTCAGAGCTCTCATATTAAAGATTGATGAGGATAAGAGACTTCCTCTTTCGAAGATATGCAATACCCACAGTCGTCATCCTCCTTCTGTTATCTGCCCTGATTCTGATATCATTGAGGGTAAAAGAGCGAAAGGGAGTGGCCTTTATGGATGGTCTCCTGATGGAGATCAGCTCGCCCTTCCAGAAAGGTTCCACCTCTGTCATCAACAAGATCAAAGGAGTCTGGGAGGGATATCTCTTCCTGGTTCATCTTCACAAAGAGAATGAGCAACTCAAGAAGAGGATGGCCGATCTCCAGAGGGAGAACGATCAGATGAGGGAGATGGTCCTCTCCCATGAGCGTCTCCGGAAACTCCTCCAGTTTCGGGAGACGCTTTCATCAACAGTGATTGCCGCCGAGATGGTCGGCCGGGACCCCTCCTCGTGGTTCAAGAGCGTCACCATCAATAAAGGGGAGAAGGATGGAGTTCGGAAAGGGATGGCGGTTATCTCTTCGGAAGGGGTGATCGGCCAGATTCTTAAAACCGCCCCTTCCCATTCGGTCGTCCTCCTCATCACCGATTACAACAGTGCCATCGACTCCATCATCCAGAGAACCCGGGCCAAAGCGATTGTGGAGGGAGGGGGCGAGAACCGGTGTCAGTTGAAATACCTTCTTCGCGCGGAAGATGTGGTCCCAGGAGATAAGGTGATCACCTCCGGTCTGGGGGGAAATTTTCCTAAGGGGCTGATGATCGGAGAGATCAGGAAGGTGGATAAGAAAGGCCATGGCATCTTCCAATATGCGGAACTGGTGCCCAGCGTTGATTTCACAAGGCTGGAGGAAGTCCTGGTCATCAAGGAATCCCCTCCTCCACCCGCCGAGGAAAAGGTTAAGAAGGTGAAGAAGGCCAAATAAGTTCGGAGTTTAGAGTTCGGAGTTCGGAGACAATCAATAAAAGGAAAGAAAAAGGTTAAAAGGATAAAGTGAAGAGAATTCTTATTCCCGTTTTTTTGGGCGTTCTTTTTTTAACGCTTCAGACGACCTGGCTTGCTTTACCTTTCATCCGATGGATCCGGCCGGACATCGTCCTGGTCCTAACCCTCTACCTGGGCATTTCTTCTCCCCCCATCTCCGGAGGAGTTTTAGTCTTTTTTTTGGGGTATTTGATGGACCTCTTCTCGGGAAATGGCTTCGGCCTCTATGCCTTTTCGAGGCCCTTTCTTTTTTACTGCGCACAGCTTTTAAAGGACCGCATCTATCTTGAAAGCTTTCCCTCCCGATCTCTTTTCGTCTTCCTCTTTGCCCTGGCGGAAGGACTCACCCTCCTGATCCTTCTCAAGGCTCTCAATCCGGAACACCTTCCGAATCTCTATCCTCTGTTCTTCACCGTTTTTCTTCCTCAGTCTCTCAGCACAGCCCTCCTCTCCTCGGTTCTCTTCTCCCTTTTGAAGAAGGGATCTTCTCTGCTCTATGCTGAGCCAGGGACAGGAATCGGAGGCAAGTGATTAGTCATGATGGAGCTCAATGTCCAGAGGATGGAAGATTTCAAAGAGAGGTTCCGATACCTTAAGCTCTTTGTGGCTGGGGCCTTTCTTCTGATCTTTGTCTATCTCTGGTACCTCCAGGTGATCAAGGGAAGCGATTTTCGGCAGTTATCGGAAAATAATCGAATCCGGATCCGCGAAATGGTTGCTGACCGTGGAATGTTGTTGGACCGAAAAGGGCAGATCCTGGCCCATAATCGGCCCTCCTTTGAAGTCTTTCTTGTGCCGGAAGATATCCGATCGAATCCGGAGGTGCTGGAGAAGATCGGCGAGATACTCAATCTCCCCCAGGAAGAAATCGGTGAGAAGGTAAAGGGTCTGAAACGGCGGCCTGCCTTCAGACCGATCAAGCTCAAATCGGACATTAACTGGGACAGGCTTGCACTGCTCGAGTCGAACCGGATTCATCTACCGGGGATTCTCGTGGATGTGAGGCCGAGGAGGGCCTATCAGCATGACTCTCTCGCCTCTCATCTCATCGGTTACATCGGAGAGGTGGACGAAAATGAACTGAGGCAGGCGAAGGAGAGGACTTACCGAATGGGGTCCATGATCGGAAAGTATGGAGTGGAGAACGAATGGGAGGCTCAGCTCAAAGGAGTGGACGGCGGCCGTCAGATCGAAGTGGATGCATTAGGAAGGGAGATCAAGCCCCTCCGGAGCGTGGAGCCTTTTCCCGGTAATAATGTCGTTCTGACGATCGATCTCGATCTCCAGAAGGTGGCTGAAGAGGCCTATCAGGATAAGAACGGAGCCCTCATTGCCATGGATCCTAAAACAGGACGGATCCTCGCCATGGTGAGCAAGCCCTCCTTCGACCCTTCCATCTTTGCGAGAGGCGTCAGTGCAGAAGAGTGGAGAGCGCTGATTGATCATCCTTTTCATCCCCTTCAGAACAAGGGAATTCAGGGGCAGTATCCTCCGGGGTCGGTATTTAAAATCGTCACGGCGATCGCAGGCCTGGAAACGGGAGCCATCACCCCCCAAACACAGATAACCTGCACCGGCGTCTTCCCTTACGGGAACCGGGATTTCCGGTGCTGGAAAGAGAAAGGACATGGAACCCTCAACCTCCATCAGGCCCTCGTCGAATCCTGTGATACTTACTTCTATCAGGTGGGATTGAAAGTTGGAGTGGATGCCATTGCCCATTATGCCGGCGAACTCGGTCTGGGTAGAAAGACAGGGATTGGTCTGCCCCATGAAAAGGCAGGGATTGTTCCCTCCACTTCATGGAAGAAGAAACGGTTTGGGGTTTCGTGGTATAGCGGAGAAACCCTCTCTGTAGCCGTGGGTCAGGGATACGTAAATGCCACCCCCCTTCAACTTTTAATCCTCATCTCAGCCGTCGCCAATGGAGGCAGACTCCATCTGCCACAGGTCGTGGAGAGGGTGGAAAATATTTATGGGGAAAAATTGAAAGAATATCCCCCTGAGGAGACAGGCAGGGCGGACATCTCAGAGAAGACGCTCCGCGTGATCCAGGAGGCCCTGATGGGAGCGGTCAATGAGCCGCGTGGAACAGGATATGGCTGCGCATTAAAGCAGGTGAAAGTGGCGGGAAAGACGGGAACCGCGCAGGTCGTTCGAATGGCAGCCGATTTTAAGAAAGGGGATATGAACCGGATGCCACTCAAATTTCGAGATCATGCATGGTTTGCCGCCTACGCCCCTTTTGAAGATCCCCGGATCGCCGTTGCCGTCCTTGTTGAACATGGGGGTTATGGCGGTGCCGCCGCCGCTCCCATCGCCAGAAAGGTGATCGAAAAATATTTCGATCTCGAAACCTCGGCGCCGGCAAAAGCGGAGGAGGTTTCATCGGATTCTGTCTATGATTGATCGACGCCTCTTCATCCATTTTGACTGGGGTTTGCTGGGGATTGTCCTCCTCATCGCTTCGATCGGGATTCTCAATCTTTACAGCGTCACTTCGAACGAAGAGACGACCGGCACGCCCCTCTATCTGAAACAGGTCCTCTGGCTGGCCATCGGCCTGGGAGCCATGCTGGTCATTGCTTTCATTGAATACCGGTTCTATACGGACTTCGCCTATATCGTCTATACCACTGCTGTGGTCCTTTTAATACTCGTTTTAGGCTACGGTATCATCACCTCAGGCGCCCAGCGGTGGGTGAGAATGGGCCCCCTCACTTTTCAGCCTTCCGAATTTGTTAAGATTTCACTCATCCTGGCCCTGGCGAAATTTTTTCAAAGATACCCGGGCCGGGAAGGTTATTCACTGAAACATCTTGCTTTCCCTTTTTTCCTCCTTTTTTTGCCGATGATTCTCATCCTTAAACAGCCCGATCTGGGAACTGCCATCATCCTTCTCATGGTCTTCTTCTCGATTCTGATCTTTGTTAAGGTTCGCTGGTCCTCCCTCATCACTCTCGGGGTGATCGGGGTTTCCATCCTTCCCCTTGTATGGAGATTCCTGAAGGATTATCAGAAGCGGCGGATCATCACCTTTTTCGATCCGGACCTCGACCCCCTGGGCGCCGGCTATCACCTCATCCAATCGAAGATTGCCGTCGGATCGGGCGGGATCCTCGGGAAAGGTTTTATGAAGGGGACACAATGCAAACTGGGATTTCTGCCTGAACAACACACCGATTTCATCTTCTCCGCTCTGGGAGAGGAATGGGGCCTGGTCGGATGCTTCATTGTGGTCGGCCTCTATTTTTTACTGATTCTGTGGGGCCTTCGCATCGCCGTAGGGTCGAAAGACCGGTTCGGCGCCATCCTTTGTTTTGGCGTGGTGGCGATGCTCTTCTGGCATACCTTCATCAATATCGGGATGGTATTGGGATTGATGCCTGTGGTGGGTATTCCCCTTCCCCTGCTCAGCTACGGAGGGTCTTTCCTACTCTCCACACTGATCGGAATCGGCCTCCTCCTCAATGTGAGCATGAGAAGGTATCTCTTTTAGGGAAGTTCGGAGTTCGGAGTTTTGAGTTCGGAGATTAAAGAGTTAAGACTCCGAACTACGAACTCATTACTCCGAACTATTAAAAGGGCACATCATCATCGGGTGCGGGACCTACGTCATGATCAACATCCACTTCCCTCTCCGAGATGGCGCCCTCAGCGGGCGCACCCGGCGACCCTAACATCTGCATCTGGCTGGCGATGATCTCCGTGGTATATCTCCGGTTTCCGTCCTTGTCGTCCCAGGTGCGTGTTCGAAGCCGGCCCTCGATATAGACCTGTTTCCCCTTGTTCAGATACTGCCCGCAAATCTCTGCCAATCTCCCGAAGGCCACGATCCGGTGCCACTCGGTCATAGCGACCTTCTCCCCGGAGCGGTTAACCCTATTTTCCGTTGTCGCCATTCGGAAATTGGCGACCTGGGTGCCACTGCCGAGAAATTTGACCTCCGGGTCTGCTCCCAGGTTGCCGACGAGAATCACCTTGTTGACTCCAGCCATAGCCTCCTCCTTTCTTGAATGAACACCATGGAATTCATACTTAATGGTGGATTTAATTTCATTCAACTTCAGCGGGAACCTTACATGGTTCACACCTTACCATTTCTCAATCCCGTTTTCAAGGGAATGTTTCATCATGCCCAGAGGGCACCCACGAATGATGAAAATGATCACCAAGAACGAATTTCACGAATAAAACCTAATCAAAAATATTTGAAATTTCTTAGACTTGTCATCCTGAACTTGTTTCAGGATCTAACCCTTTGGACAAAACGAGATGCTGAACCAAGTTCAGCATAACACCATTTGTTTTCAAGTGTTAGAGATAAATTCTCAAACTTTATCGTGTAAAAACCTATTCGTGTCATTCGCTGTCATTCGTGCTATTCGTTTCTATTTTCTATCCAATATTGACGAGGTCTCATTTATATTTTAACCTTTTATTATGGAACGGCTTGGAACGCTGATGAGGGGGATGGCCCTATTCTTACTGATGGCGCTTGGGGCGGCCATCACGGCGATACCGCCTCTTCAAGCGCAGGATTCCTCGTCCGCACTCCGGAAGGCTTCTGTTTGCGAATCCTTTGGCGTCCAGAGATTTGAGGCCAGAAAGGAACCCCCTCCCTTCTCTCTCAAAGATTTGAATGGAAAGCAGATCTCCCTGAATGAATATAAATGGAAACCCCTTCTCCTTTTTTTCTGGGGTTCCTGGTGCCTGGCCTGCAAAGAGGATATCGCTCTACTGGAAAAATTTGTTGAAAAAAACCGGGGTCAACTTGAGATCCTGACCATTGCGATTGACGGAGAGAAGGAGAAAAGGGTAAGAAAAGTTGTTAAGGATCACCGGATCAGCCTGCCGGTGCTCCTTGATCAAAAGGAACAGGTCGCACGAACTTACGGAGTGAGGATGATTCCCACCGCTTTCCTGATCAACAGGTTGGGCCTGGTGGAGGGCATGGTCGTTGGCCAGAGGGACTGGTGCTCGCAGGAGGCCCTTTCTGCCGTCAAAGAGCTTTTAGACCTTCGTTGACAAACCTCTCCTTTTTCGTATATTATTTTTCTGCCCATTCAACCGGAATAAGGATTTTTTTGTGAGATACCTCCATAAAACAGAAAACACCTCCATCCCTCAGCGATTGCCCTGCATTCCTCTTAAGGATACGATCATCTTCCCGTATGTGGTGGCCCCCCTCTTTCTTCAATCGGAGGAAGCCCTCACTGTTCTGAATAAGTCCGTGCTGGAGAATAGCCTCATCGGATGCATCTATCAGCGAGCCCATCTTCCAAGGGACCCTCGGCCCAGAGAACTTCTCCCCATCGGGACAGCCTGCAGGATCCTTCAACTGGTAAAATTACCCAACCGGGGCATGAAAGTTTTTGTCGAGGGTATTTCACGTATCTTTATCGAGAACATTGTTCAGGAGACCCCCTGTTTCAGGGCTGATGTGAGGGAGGTGGTCGAGCCTGAGGAGAAAAACCTCCTCTCAGAGACCCTTGTCCAGAGCATCGGAACGCTCTTTAAAATCTCCCTCTCTGCGGGAAGGCCGCTGCCCGATGAGGTTTTAAAAACGCTTGATAAGATCGAACAGCCGGGCAGGCTGGCTGATCTGATCGCCGTCACCCTACGATCGGGGCTGAAAGATCAACAGGAGATCTTTGAGACAATCGATCCTCTCGAAAGATTGAAGAAGGCGTTCGACCTTTTCAGCCGGGAGTTTCCATCGTTTTCCCTGCGACCCCATCTGCTCTTCACCTCGAGCAAGGAGGCGGGAAAATCGCAGAGAGAGCATCCCCTTCGGCCTCCGATAAAGGGCCAGAGGGAGGCTCCTGATGAGGACCCTTATCTGAATGAGATTCACGAACTTCGTGAAAAGGTTCAAGCCGCAGGAATGCCACAGAGAGTGGAGGAGATCGCCCACAAGGAGATTCATCGCCTCGAACGGATGAATCCGATCTCCGCAGAGTATACGGTCTCCCGGACCTATCTCGACTACCTCATCAACATTCCATGGGATAAGAAGACCCTGGATAACCTCGACCTTGAAAGGGCGATGGCCATCCTGAACGAGGACCATTACGACCTCGAAAAGGTGAAGGACCGAATCCTTGAATTTTTGGCGGTCAAAAAATTGAAGGATCCCATGAAAGGACCGATTCTCTGTTTTGTGGGGCCGCCGGGAGTGGGAAAGACTTCTCTGGGACGCTCCATCGCCCGGGCCCTGGAGAGAAAATTCATTCGCATCTCCCTCGGGGGGGTGAGGGACGAGGCGGAGGTCCGCGGCCACCGGAGGACCTATGTGGGAGCCCTTCCTGGAAGGATCATTCAGGAGATGAAAAGGGCTGGAACCTCCAACCCGGTCTTCATGCTCGACGAGGTTGACAAGATCGGCCAGGATGTCCGTGGCGATCCGGCAGCTGCGCTGTTAGAGGCCCTCGATCCGGAGCAAAACTTCTCCTTCACCGACCATTACCTGGACGTCCCCTTCGACCTCTCCCATGTCCTCTTTATTGCGACGGCGAATACCCTGTCTCCCATTCCTCCGCCGCTTCTGGACCGGATGGAGGTGATCCATCTTCCGGGATACACGGAAGAAGAGAAGGAGAAAATCGCCTTCCGGTTTTTAATTCCTCATCAAAAGGAGGAGAACGGACTGAAGGATCACCCTCTCTCCTTCACAATGGAGGCGGTCTATAAGATCATCAGGGAATATACCCGGGAAGCAGGAGTGCGGAACCTCGAAAGGGAGGTCGCCACTGTCTGCCGTAAGATCGCCAAAGAAGTCGCAATGGGAAATCAGCCGGAAGAGATCGTCAATGCGCCCGTGGTGGAGGGGCTTCTGGGGCCGAGAAAATATTTCCGGGAGGTTGCCCAGGAGAAAGATCGAATCGGCGTGGCCACGGGACTCGCATGGACGGAGAACGGAGGAGACATCATCTTCATCGAAACATCAAAGATGAAAGGGGACAAAGGGCTTCTCCTGACCGGTTCTCTTGGAGAGGTGATGAAGGAGTCGGCACAGGCGGCCCTCTCCTACATCCGGGCCAATGCTCACTCGCTTGAGATACCGGAAAATTTCTATCAGGAATGGGATATCCACATCCACGTCCCGGCGGGAGCAACCCCGAAAGACGGGCCCTCCGCGGGCATTGCCATTGCCGCGGCTGTCCTCTCTCTCTTGAAAGAGAAGCCGGTTCCCCACGATGTTGCCATGACCGGCGAGCTGACCTTGAGCGGCAGGGTATTGCCGGTGGGAGGGATAAAAGAGAAGATCCTGGCCGGCCGGAGGGCCGGAGTGAAGACCATCATCCTTCCGAAAGAGAATGAGAAGAACCTGGAAGATATCCCCAAATATGTCAAACAGGAGATGAACTTCATCCTGGTCGAACATATCCAGGAGGTATTCGATTCGGTCTTGCCATCATAGATGTTAGTAGTTCGGAGTGATGAGTTCGGAGTTCGGAGAAAAACATTCGGAATTTAAACCTCCGAACGAACAACTGTAAACTCAAAACTTTGCCTAATGCAAACCTTCAAATCCGGTTTTATCTCCATTCTTGGGAGACCCAACGTCGGGAAATCGACCCTTTTCAACCGAATCATCGGAGAGAAGATCGCTATCGTTACCGATACGCCGCAAACCACACGGAATCGAATCCTTGGCATCAAAAATGTCGAAGGAGGACAGCTCATTTTTTTAGACACTCCCGGCATCCACGAGGGCCGGTCCGAATTGAACAGGCGAATGGTCCAGACTGCCATTGCCTCGAGCTGGGATGCGAATATCCTCCTCTACATGATTGAAGCCTCGTCCCCTCTTGCGGAAGAGGACCGGAAGATGGTCGGCTCGCTCGAGGGAAGCAAAGGGCTCCCCTTTCTGGTGATCAATAAGATCGATTTGGTCCGAAGAGAGAGGCTCCTCCCTTTGATGGATCGGTATCAGAAACTCCATCCCTTCGAGAAGATCATTCCTGTTTCGGCGGTTACGGGAGAAGGGGTGGACATCCTTCTCGAGGAACTCCTGAAGTCCCTTCCCGAGTCCCCGCCATACTATCCGGAGGAAGTTTTTACGGACCAGACGGAGAGGTCCATCGTTTCGGAGATGATCAGGGAGAAGGTGATCCGTCAAACCTATCAGGAGGTGCCTCATTCATCCGCCGTGACCATCGAATCGTTTAAGGAACATCCCGAGAAGAATCTGGTGGTCATCCAGGCAACCATCCATGTCGAAAAAGATTCTCAAAAAAAGATCCTCATCGGAAAAGGCGGTCAGAAGCTGAAAAAGATCGGGGAAGCGGCGCGTAAGGAGATCGAGGCCTTCCTGGAAAAGAGGGTTTTTCTGGAGTTGTGGGTGAAGGTCGAAAAGGATTGGACCCGGGACCCCCGCGCCCTCGATGAGCTGGGTTACTCACCCCTACGGAGGTGATTGTTTGTTGAAGGAAAGAGAGACCCTTGGAGAATTTCTCAAGAGAGAGCGGGAGCTGAAAAAGATCTCCCTGAGGGAGCTTTCAAAGAACACGAGAGTGAAGGAACACTTTCTCAAAGCCATCGAGGAGGACCGATATGAGCTTCTTCCTTCTCCAGTTTACATCAAGGGATTTATATCCGCGTATGCCAGATCTATTGGGTTCGATCCCCATGAAATCCTTCTTCGCTATGAGCGTTTTTTAAAGGGGGGGGAGGCCGTCCTTTCGGAAGTCAAATCCGGGAGAAAGCCTTTAAGAAAGAGCGTGGCCCCAAGAAAGACCCTATGGAACCGGAAACAAATCTGGGTGGTTTCAGGAGTCCTCGCCATCAGCTTTCTGATTTCTTATTTTCTGCACCCTTATTTATCCGGTCCCCCTTTAGAGCAACCCCCGAGCAAACCGGAAGTCCGTGAAACCCCACTCCCCACCTCCACCCCGACCCCCCAAATTGCGGAGATTTCCCCTGCTGTTGGGGGAAAACCTTTCTTGGTTGAGATCAAGGCCATTGAGGAGACGTGGGTGCAGATTCAAGTCAATGGCCAGTCACAGACCGAGACCCTCTTCAAGCCAGGAGAGGGGAGTTCTTATCAGGCAAACGACCGGGTCGAACTCGTGATCGGAAATGCCGGCGGTCTTGACCTGGTCTTCAATGGAAGGATGATGGAGAGGTTTGGCAAGTCAGGCGAAGTGGTGATATTGGTTTTCACGCCTCAGGGTGTGGAGAGGAAGAGGCCGTAAAAGAAAAAAGCCAATAAGGAAGCCAGGAATGCAGGAAGCCAGGGGAAAAATTCCCTGCCGCAGGTCCTTTGGTCCTGGTTTTTTCATGGCTTCATGGTTTCCTTATTAGGAGATCAAAGGAGGGAAGGAAGCAGATGTCGCAGCATGACGAAGGTGAGAGGGAAAAGATTTCATGGAGGGAGATTGACCGGAGAAGAGACCGGAGTCCTCATGCCCCGAAAGAACCTCCCGGAGAACAGAAGAGGTCTCGTCGGTCGGAGTGGGTGATGAAGAAGTATCGAAAGGAGGCGGATAAGCTCTTCATGGGAAAGAAAGGGACGAAGAAGCATAAGAAGGCTCAGGGAGACATCGATCGTTTTCATGGCACGGAGCAGTTCAACGAAGCGGTCAAAAACTATTTGGATCAGTACGGTTTGCCCGATGATTGGCGCACACTCTCTCTTCTCCTGGATTACACCGATCCGGAGAAGGTTTTAGAGGCCATCCAGGCGATGAGACCTCTTTATGAGGCAAGATCACCCATAGAGAAACAGGGCTTCAAAGCTAAACTCGATATCCTGGCCATGACCACCAGCCATAGCGACCTCCGGGATGCGGCCGAAGAGATGTTGAAAGCGTTATAATTTCACTCGGTTCATATCCGGAGGCTTCACGCCTTAGATTTTTTTCTCGGGGGGAATTTCAATGTGGTTTTCTGTTGAAGGGGTTGGCGCCTTTTCTGGCGCAATCGTTCGAGGCTCTTCTGCTCTCCATACTTGCCGAATCGTCCGCCTTTTTGCATATCCTTACAATTTATAATACATCAGCTCACGTGAATAGGGCTTGACCTTGTTGATCAGCATGTTCTGCTCCTGCTGGTCCATCGGTTGAAAAGACCGGGCGATCCTGACATTCATCTCTAATTGATCGATGGTTTCACAGCCCACCACAGCGGCTGAAATCGATTGGGTCATGGCAAAACGGAGAAACATCTCGATCGATTCATCCCCGAAAATCTTGGCACAGACCCCGCGTGAGAGAGTCTTCATTCCCAGAATTCCCATTCCTTTATCCAGAGCTTTTGGAAGGACCGCTTCGAGAAAAGACCAGTAATGGGGCTCGGCCGGATTAACAGGCAAGAGCACCACATCAAAGGGAAAGAGATCGAGGGCTCGCGAAAGAATGGTCGGGTTTCTGTGTCCGGAGATCCCGACAAACCGGACCAGTTTATTCCGTTTGGCCGCCTCAAGGGCTTTGATTGCCCCTCTCGGCCCGAAGATCTGCTCAACATCTTTTGAAGACCTCACATCGTGGATCATCCAGAGATCAAGAAAATCGGTGTTCATGTTTTGAAGGGTGACCTCAAGATGCTTTAAGGCTCCGTCTCCGCTTCGTTCGTGCGATTTGCTGGCCAGGAAGATTTCCCTCCGCCTTTCCTGGAGGGCCATCCCATAGTAGGATTCACTGCTCGCATAGGCCCGGGCCGATTCGAAGTAAGTGATTCCCAGATCGAGCGCACGACGGATCAGGGAGATCGCCTTCTCCTCCTCATCATGGGTTCTGAGAATCCCTTCTCCGCCCAAACCGAGGATGGAAATTTCCTCTCCTGTTTTTCCCAGAGGCCTTTTAGGAAGGATGTTTTTCTCAACCATCTTCTGGACCTCTCCTTAACCTTCAGGATTTGAATTAACACGAATCCATATAGGAATCAACCTGGAATTCTCATTATCAAAGAGCGGTCTGTTCGGCCAGACGTCGGCTCGTTTCAGCGACCATACACCAGATGGCATCGAGAGGAAGGTGTGACTGGATCGTCGAATCGAACAGGACCCGGATCTTCGGAGGGAACTCCTCATTTCCCTCCCAGAGGAGGTAAGCAAGAGGGATTCTTGGGAATACGTTAAGGGCGAAGGCCTTATTCCCATGATCCATTTCTGTTCCACCCAGTTTTCTGCCCGCTTTCAGAAAGGCCTCCGGATCTTTTCCGTATAGAACTTCCAGCTCTCTGACCTGGAGGCTATGGGGCCCCTGAAAAAAGTTGCTTCCCCCTTTGAGGTCCTTTTCGCTAACCCATCTGTTCTCGGGCTTGATCTCTTTGGCTCCAGTCAAATAGACCAGGACCATAAGAACAAAGAAAGGATGAAGTTTTTCAACAACGGTTTGATCATTCCACTCCACCCTAACGATTTTTCTTGTCTTTGGAGTAATCAGATATCTGAGATGATAGACAGGGAGGATATATCCTTCTCCGGTCGGATGGTATAGGGCATCGGTTCGGTTACAGACATCCGCAGGACGAAGCTGGGACAGATTATCCCAATGGAAAGCATCTGCGGCGATTTGTCGATTGGCGCCTTCTTGTTTCATTTGAGGAGGTGGTCTGAGGGGAGGCGAAATGGTGGAGCTGAACGGGATCGAACCGTCGGCCTGTCGATTCGACCGCTCTCCCGTTTGAGCTTGAGAGTGGAAGTGCTACAGAATCCCTTTTGCTTTCAGCTCTAGCCTTCCTTTAATAGATTTGAAATACTTTTCCCTTGAAGCAGCCTCAGAGCGTGTTGTGTGTTCTTCTTTATAGACAAGCCTCCAGGGTTTTTTCCCTCGGGTTGATAAGCTTTTAT
>JAGXTA010000084.1 GCA_018333535.1 Deltaproteobacteria bacterium
GCCAGATGAAAGACTTTCTTCGAGCCATTTCATTTTTGACCATTCTACCTGTTGGGAAAAGTTTATCCTTTGGTGAGAAAGAATTGGCTCGGTCAATGGCCTTCTTCCCTCTGGTGGGTTTGGTGATCGGGTTGCTTTTGGCCTTGGGATATTATCTCCTCTCGTTTCTTTTGCCAAAAGCTATCGTCCTCTGGCTCACCATCGGATTTCTTGTTTTTTTAACAAGGGGTCTCCACTTAGATGGATTTGCAGATACCATAGATGGTCTGGCCTCCGGTGGATCGAGGGAAAAAATCCTCGAGGTGATGAGAGACAGTCGAATCGGCGCCTTCGGAGTCATCGGCCTTATCCTCCTGATCGGGGCCAAATACCTTTCGCTTAACCACATTTCAAACGACCTTATTGTTCACTCTCTCATCTTGATGACCGTCATGGGAAGAAATGCCATGGTTCTGGTCTGTTACCGATCTCCCTATGCCAGATCCGATGGCGGATTGGGCAAACCTTTCGCTGAAAACCTCGGGATCCGTGAAGTGACCTTATCCTCAATCCTGGCTTTTGGAATTGTTCTATGGCTCACGGACATGAAGGGGATTGTGATATTTTTAGGAATTGCTCTTTTCAGCCATGGATATCGATTCTTTTTCATAAAAAAATTGGGTGGGGTCACAGGAGATATTCTTGGAGCGGCGAATGAAGTGGTAGAACTTCTATGCCTCATCCTGTTGATCGTCTTAGAACAGGTGAATATGGTATGAAAGATGACCGTTCTTGAAATTTCAGCAGCCTATATTGCGGATTGGATTTTGGGAGATCCTCCTAACTACCCTCACCCGGTCAAGTGGGTAGGAAGAGCTACATCCTTTTTAGAGGAGAAATTTCTGAAATGGGCCGGTACACCCGTTAAGCAACGTCTTATGGGTGGGATTCTGACATTATTGATAACACTTGGAGCAGGTATCTCGGCATGGGCCATCATCGGAGCCGCTAAGTGGGTTCACCCTTTTCTCTCTTCAATCGTTATAGTTTTTTTGGCTTATACCACTCTCGCGACTCGAAACCTCTACGATGAGGTAAAAAAAGTGATGAAGAGTCTGGAACGGGGGGATTTAGATCGTGCTCGAAAAGAGGTTGGATTCTTAGTGAGCAGGGACACGGATCACCTCAATGATAAGGAAATTCACCGTGCCCTCATTGAGACCGTTTCAGAAAATACTTCCGATGGGATCGTTGCACCTTTATTTTATTTAGCGATCGGAGGTCCCGCAATGGCTATGGCCTACAAGGCTCTTAATACCTTGGATTCTATGCTGGGCTATAAAAATGATCGCTACCGATATTTCGGATGGGCTTCAGCCAAGGCCGATGACTTGGCCAATTTTATCCCAGCAAGATTGACAGCCTCCCTCTTCATCCTATCCTCTTTCATTCTTAAAAAGAATGGCAAAATGGCTTGGAAAGTAGCTTGGAAGGATGGTCGAAAGAATGCAAGTCCCAATAGCGGGTATCCTGAAGCCGCCGTGGCAGGAGCATTGGGCATTCAACTGGGAGGGGAGAACTTCTATTTTGGGAAACGCGAGAATAAACCGCTCATCGGTCATCCGAAAAAATCTATCGGTATGAAGGAAGTGGAGGAATCACTCCATCTCATGATAACCACCTCCTTCATCGCAGGAATGGCCACGATTTTATTCACCCTTTTTATAGAATAGAGATGATAATAAATTCTGGAGGGAGGAAATTTATGGACAAGATTCAACAAGTGATTGCGGACATTAAACCCCTTGATGAAAAAGTGATGGCAGCGGCCAGAATGCGGCAGGACAGTCTGACCAAACCTCAGGGCTCTCTGGGGCAACTTGAGTCCCTCTCCATCCAGGTGGCCGGGATAAAGGGACATACAAGACCCCAAATAACCCATAACGTCATCTTTACTCTGGTAGGGGATCATGGCGTCACCCAGGAAGGTGTGAGCGCCTATCCTTCTGAGGTGACTCCCCAGATGGTCTACAACTTCCTTCGAGGAGGGGCAGGGATTAATGTCCTGGCTCGACACGTAGGAGCCAGAGTGGTTGTAGCAGACCTTGGAGTGGCATCCGTTCTTGAACGTCATCCTGATCTAAAGGACAAGAAAGTGGCCATGGGGACTCAGAATATGGTCAAAGGCCCAGCCATGAGTCGGGAAGAAGCCATCCGCTCCATTGAATCGGGAATTGAGCTGTTGGAAGAAGAGTTAGCAAAAGGGATTGATATACTGGGAACGGGAGATATGGGAATAGGAAACACCACTCCTTCCAGTGCTATTACAGCAGCAATTACGGGTTATGATGTCGCAACGGTTACGGGAAGGGGAACAGGCCTTGATGATAAGGCGTGGAGCCAAAAGGTGGAGGTAATTAAAAAGGCTCTTGATCTCAATCAACCCGATCCGAAGGATGCGATTGATGTCCTAGCCAAGGTAGGAGGATTTGAGATAGGAGGGATTGCGGGAGTGATTCTTGCCGGGGCCAGGTATCGAATCCCTGTTGTCATCGATGGCTTCATCTCGGGTGCAGCAGCATTGATAGCCACATTGCTTTCGCCACAGGTCAAACCCTACCTCATCGCCTCTCACCAATCGGTTGAACAAGGGCATAAGGTCATCTTGGATTTTCTCGGCTTAAAACCTTTACTCAACCTCGATCTCCGTCTGGGCGAGGGCACCGGAGCGGCGTTGGGAATTTTTTTAGTTGAGGCCGGTCTGAAGATTCTAAATGAGATGGCAACCTTTTCTGATGCCGGCGTTTCTGAAAAAGTATGATCAGAAAACCACTTCCCTTTATGATTGCGATAATCCTATTTACTGCTATCACTGCAGAAGGACAAGAGCGTTTTTTGACCGATGAAATAGGGAGAAGAGTAAAAATCCCTGATTCTCCCAGAAGGATCGTTTCCCTGGCCCCCAGCATTACGGAAATCCTCTTCGCTTTGGACATCAATGAGGAAATAGTAGGGATCACAAGTTTTTGCGATTATCCAAAAGCCGCATTGAGCAAACCGAAAATTGGAGGGTTTGTGAATCCCAGTATTGAAAAAATCGTTTCTTTAAAACCAGATCTCGTCATTGGGATCGGAGAAGGTAATCGGAGGGAGACTATTTACAGATTAGGCAATCTTGGTCTTTCTGTCTATTGTGTTAATCCAAAAGGTTTTGATGGAGTGATGAGAACCATCCAGAATATTGGGGAGATTGTTGGGAGGCAAGACGAATCAGAGAAAATCATAAGGAATATGTTTGGTAAGATGGAGCGTATTGTCACTCTCACCAAACCCCTTCCCAGACCATTGGTCTTCTTTCAGGTGGGGTATGATCCCATCGTCACAGTGGGAAGGGGGACTCTCGGCGACGATCTCATACGCTTGGCTGGAGGAAGAAGCATATCAGAGAATGAGTCAATGAACTATCCTCTCTATAGCATCGAGACTATCATTTCTAAGGCTCCAGAGATTATCATCTCAAGTTCCATGGGGCGTAAAAGAAACTATCTGAATTTAGTTAAAAAGTGGCAAAATTGGAAAACCATTCCTGCTGTAAAGAGGAAAGCGATCTATGTCGTGAACTCGAATTTAGTCGATCGCCCCACTCCAAGGATCATAGAGGGGTTAGAAGCGATGGTCAGAATGATTAATCCGGAGATTTTTGGAGAGAAACAATGAACGTGATCTCTTCATGGAGCGGGGGGAAAGATAGTTGCCTTGCCTGCTACAAGGCTATGAAGGAAGGTTATCAAGTCGAATATCTCCTCAATTTTATCTCCAAGGAATACAAACGCTGTTGTTTTCATGGCTTAGAGGCAGAGCTTCTAAATTTACAGGCCAACCTAATAGGAATTCCTATTATTCAAAAAGAAGTCAGTGCGGATATGGAAGAATATGAAAGGGAATTTAAACAGGCAGTATCCGAAGTCAAGGCAGGGGTAATTACAGGGATGGTCTTTGGGGACGTATATTTGGAAGAACACAAAATCTGGGTGGATCGTGTCTGCAAGGATTTAGAGATTCAACCCATTGAGCCTTTATGGGGGATGCCCCCAGAAAAAGTGTTGGAGGATTTTATTGATTTTAAATTTAAGGCAGTTGTTGTCAGTTGTAAGGCTGAACTCTTTGATAAAGAATTTATTGGAAGGGTTGTGGATAAAAATTTCTGTATCACTTTAGCTCTTTGAAAAAAGAATAAGCTGGCAATTTAAGATCTCGTCCGTTGACCGAGCTTTCAATGCCTCTTTTGCGGTAGAGAGGATGATTTCTACCGGGTTGTGACCTTGGAGTTGGGCGGATCGGAACAGGGTCATCAGGATCGACTGGGTTTGGGCACCCTGGTCGGACCGATTTTGTTGGGATACCTTTCGGGTGAGGACGGGAGATCTCATCTGTTGCTCCGCATGATTATTATAAGGGCTCACCCCTTCATACTCCAGAAAGG
>JAGXTA010000085.1 GCA_018333535.1 Deltaproteobacteria bacterium
CGGGGACGCACTGGGGTCAATGCGGAGACCTCCTTGCTTGCCACGTGCTTCAACCTGGCTCGGATGATCACGATTCTTGGCGTATCGGGGTTAATCGAAAAACTGATGACTCTTAGAGCCCCCGTCTTGGGATAATATCCCGAACATGCAGCCGTGTTGGGTGAAAAAGAAGAGAAAAAGCTTTGTCAGTGGGGCTGCTACGACCGTCTATCTCTATTCAGTTTTCAAAGAACGTTTTATATCGTGATTAGATCAAGTTTGACTTAATCAACCCTCATGCCCTCCCCATTGTGACACAGTCTCGTTGGGGAGAGGGATGGGTGAGGGGGGAAAATAGGTAAGTAAAATATGCCAGAAACGATCGGATTAGATATTGGTTCTCATTCCATTAAACTGGTGGGGCTGAAAAAGACCTCAAAAGGGGCTTTTCTGACCTGTTTCGGGATGAAGAAGATTCCCCAGGGGATTGACAAAGAGGATATCAGCTCTATTTCCATCCTTCTCAAAGATCTGATCGAGGAAGTTGGCATTAAAACGAAGGAAGTTAGGCTTACAGTTTCCGGTTCGGGAATCCATATTCGACGGATGACCATGCCCTCCATTCCCAAAAAGGAATTGATCCAGGCACTGCCCTGGGAGATTAAAGAACATCTCCCCTTCCCTGTCGAAACAGCCCGGATTCAATATCACATTCTTGGGGAATTCGTCGAAGATGAAGCTAAAAAACTGGATTTGCTCGCAGTGGCCTGTCCGAATAATCTCATTGACCGGACCCTTTCCATCGCCAATGGCGCCGGGCTTCAGGTCACTCACCTCGATGTGAACGCCTTTGCTCTCTGGAACATGCTTTTTTCCATGGACCGATTGAAAATCGGTGAAACTACCGCCTTGATCGATCTTGGATCGGAAAAGATGAGCCTCTATCTTTTCAAGGATGAAATCCTCCAATTCAGCCGGGAGATGACTCCAGCCGGAGCAGACCTCACCCGGGCGGTCACCGATGGAATCCCTTTTGAAAGAGACCTTGGTTTTCTCTATGATAAGGCAGAGAGAATCAAAGAAGAGATAGGAATTCTTTCCGACATCCAGGAAGGTAGAGTGGGAGATGAGAAACTTGATCTCTCAAAGCTCTCTTTTCTAATGAGACCCATTCTTGAAAGATGGGTGGCGGAAATCGGACGCTCTCTCGACTATTACCGAAATCAGTTCTACGGAGAAAGAATCGACCGTATCTTCCTCACCGGAGGAGGCGCCCATTTGAAGAATGTCGCCTCCTACCTCGAAAGCGAACTCCGGATTCCCATTCAGCCTTTTAACCCGCTGAAAGAGATGCCCTTTGATGCGAAGACAATCGATGTTGGGGGGCTGGATCAGATGGGTTCCATGTTCACCTCAGCCGCAGGGGTTGCCCTCTCGGAGCCTAAACAGATCGAACTCCTTCCGGCTAAGGAGCCTTTCTGGTCAAAGATACCCGTTGAAAAATCGATTTTCATCCTTGTTCCCCTCCTCACCCTTCTTATCTTTCTGGGAATCGTCTGGTATAAATCAGGGCAAGTGACCGCACTTCAGAGAGAACGGGATGAAAAGGTTGCACGAGTCGTAAAACTTGAAGACCTCAGAACGAGGCTGGCGGTTTTGAAGGAGAAAGAAGCCAAGATCAAACAGGATCTCTCTCTTTTTCCATCTTCAGTCGCCCCGCCTGTTCCGTACCGAAAAGCGCTGAAGGAGGTTAACGGAATCATCCCGGGAAATGTCACCCTGACACACCTCGAAATTCAAACCGGGGCAACGCCTTTGAAGAAAACTCCCCAGGCTTCAAAACCCCAGGAGGGAGAACCTCGAAAGAGCCTTCTCCATATCGGCGCTCTTGCCTTCGGAAATGATATCCACTGCCTTACGGCCATTGCCCAGATCATCGAAGGGCTCGAGAGGTCGCCGCTGTTTAGCCAGGTAAAATTAATTTCAACGGATGAGATCAAATTGTATAATCAACTGGCCACAGAATTTGATATTCTTTGTGATATTGATATTCCCAATAAGGGAAAGGATTAGAAGAGGAGACAGCTTAAGCCATGGCGCTGAAAAAAAGAGAAAAGATTTTATTGATTTTTGTATTGATTGCTGTTGCCATCTTTCTATTTGACCGTTTTTTTGACACCCCCACGAATCGGAAGATATTAACTCTTAAAGGGGAAGTGAAGGCGGCGGACTCCAAACTGAGCGAACTTGCTCTATTGTCAAAAGGACTCGAAACAGCAGAGACAGAGATCATCAGGCTCGAGGAGGAATTGAAGGGCCTTTCTGAGCGCACGCTCAGGGGTGAGGAGTTCAGGGCTTTCTTAAGGCATCTTGCCCGGGAGAGCGACCCTCTTCAGATGAAGGTGATCTCCATCATCCCTTCTGAAGAAAAATTCTCTCCGTCCGAGGAGAAAAAAGTAACTGCCCATCCGGATTCACGAAAGGTGACGGTGCAATTGGTTCTTCATTCCACCTTCGCCAAGCTTGAGTCTTATTTGAAAGGGATTGAAGAACTTCCTTTTCTGGCCCAGATTGAGGGACTTCAGATCGAGAGGAATGCTGAAGTTCAACCCCTCTTAAAAGTGACCCTGGGCCTGAAGATGTATATTATTTCGTTGTGATTGGAGTGGTTGGACAGGAGACGAAATGAAAATAATATTTGATGGAATCGTAAAAAGTCGTCATTCCCGTGAAAACGGGAATCCAGAGAATTTTAACTGCTCTAAAATACTGGATTCCTGCTTCCGCAGGAATGACAAAAAACCTCATTCGCGCACTTTTTGCGAGACTAACAAAATTAATATAATTTTAACCTTATTTTTTATGTGGACCTTCACCACTGGCGTTATTGTCTTGATGGAACCAGAGTTGAGTTTTGGACAACCTAAAAAGAGAACGGTTGTCTTCCAGGAGACCCGAAAAGACCCTTTTTCTCTCCCTTCAGGAGTCCGTCTCCTCTCCAAGGAGGCGCCTGTACATGAGGATAAAAAAGTGACGGCTACGGTCACACCGGACATAAAACCAGTGGAAACTCCCTTTAAACTGAAAGCCATTTTGATTACGGACCATGTCCGTCTGGCGTCAATTGACCGGTCCATCGTCACCGTCGGAGATTTTGTTAATGGCGATAAAGTGTTAGAAATCCGTTCCGATAGGGTTATTCTCGAAAAGGAAAGCAAAAAGAGGACGCTCGTTCTGGATCAGAGCCCGGTGAAAATAACGGTGGAAGGGAGGTAACCCCCCTTTCCGCCTGAGGCGGATCCGCTTTGAGCGGACATCCCCCTTCATAACTCCCCCTCCCCCCTCTTAATATAAGAGGGGGAAAAAGAAAGGGGGCGTTAGATTGGGGAAAGAGGAGAATTAAGGGGGCAGATAAATAAAGGATCAACACTAAAACTGAAAGGACCATAAAAAGGAGATAGAAATGAAAACAAAAATATTATTGATAGGTCTCATATGTCTTATAGGTCTTATATTAGCTGTAGGCTGCGCTTCTCCTCCTAAAAAGGAGCGAACCCAATTGCCCTCTCAGAAGGTGGAGCCTTCGAAACCCCAGCCGCCTCCTGAAGATAAATTGAAGGAACTCATCATTCCCCAGAGAGAAGAGGCAAAGAAAGTGCCGGAGAAACTCTATTCATTCTTCGCAAGGGACTCAAACATCCAGGACATCCTCTTGGCCTTCTCAAAGGAGAGCGATTACAATATCGTCATCGATCCGGAGATAAGCGGCAAGGTGACCATTGATCTCAAAAGGGTAACCCTGAAGGAAGCGCTCGATGCCATTCTCTTTCCTCTGGGATGGACCTTTCGGATTGAAGGAAAATTTGTCAAGATCATGAGACCCCAGATGGAAAGCCGCTTCTTCACGCTCAATTATCTTGCCACCAAACGGAGCGGAAAAAGAGAGATCTACGCCAGCACAGGAGGCGGGCTGCAAACCGGCGCCCTTCCGGGAACACAGTCTTCTACCGGTTCATCCGGCGCCAGAACGGGGTTCAGCGACCTCGTGAGTGTGGATGAAATGGACCTCTGGAGAGATATCCAGAAAGGTTTGGAAGCTATTGTTTTCGGTTCGGTTGAGGAGAAAACCGCATCAGATGCCGAGAAAGCAGCCTGGACGCGGGTAGATGGAAAAGGGCGAAAATTGATCATCAATAAGTCGGCCAGTGTCATATTAGTGACGGATTACCCGATGAACCTGAACAAGATCGCCTCCTATTTGGAGACGGTCGAAGGAAGTGCACAGAGACAGGTCACCATCCAGGCCAAGATTTTCGAAGTCATCCTCTCCGATGAAAATAAGGAGGGCATCAACTGGAAGGTCATCGAAAGCCTCCCACGAATCGCCAACCTGTCCTGGGGACTGACAAACAAGGCGGGAACAACCGGATTTCCCGGAGTATCAGGAGGTTTTGCTCTTACAGATACTACCACCGGAACCACCATCACGACTCCGGGGGGATTTAAAATAAGACCCTTTGGAGGAACGCTTGCCGTCGGGACGGAAGTTGCCCTCTCGGATATCATGCAGGCCATTGGCGAGCAGGGAGATATCAAGGTTTTATCCAGCCCAACGATCTCCACTCTCAACAATCAGAAGGCGATCATACGGGTGGGAAACCAGGACGTTTTCTTCATCACCGGCGCCGTTGCAACCCAGACAACGGTGACTCAGATCATCCAGCCAATGACGATCGATGTGGGAATCATTCTCGATGTGACTCCCCAGATTGCCGAGGATGGAACGATTATTATGAACATCCACCCCAGCATCACGGAAAAGACAGGAGAGAAGATGACTCCGGATGGAAAAACCACTTTTCCGCTACTGAGCGTAAGAGAGACCGATACTACGGTGAGGGTGAAGGATGGCCAGACGATCATCATCGCAGGCCTGATGCAGGAGAAGAACGAGGAGACTTATATCGGCGTTCCTGTTCTTCATTCCATCCCGTTGCTGGGAGGGTTATTCCGCTACAGGACCGAAAAGAAAAGGATCGCAGAGCTGGTGATCATGATCACCCCCACCCTTCAAGTGGGAAAGAAGGTGGAGGACTTTACAAAAAAATAAAATTCTAAATTCGAAGCACAAAATTCGAAACAAGCACGAATTTCCAAAATGCAAATGACCGAAACGTAGAATTTAATGTTTGGAAAATTTAAATTTTGAATTTGTTTCGTATTGGTCCTAAGAGGACGCTTCGCCCGAAATTCGGATTTCGGATTTGAGGCAAAAGAGATGTATCTCGACTTTTACGGCTTAAAAGAAAAACCCTTTTCGCTGACGCCGGACCCTCAGTTTCTCTATATGAGTGAGAGCCACCGGACAGCGATCGATTCCCTCCTCTATGGAATTCAGCAAAGGGAAGGGTTCATGGTCGTCACCGGTGATATTGGAACTGGAAAAACGACCATTTGCCGAACCCTTCTCGAAAAATTGGACAGAAATGTGAAAACAGCGGTCATCTTCAACTCCTTTCTCACAGAAGGAGAACTGCTGAGGGCGATCCTTCAGGACCTTGGATTTGCTTCCATTGGAAGATCAAAAACAGAACGGATTGATGCCCTGAATCGATTTCTCGTTGAACAACTGTCCCAGGGAGAACATGTGCTCCTCATCATTGACGAAGCGCAAAACCTTTCCATCCCGGTCCTGGAACAGATCCGGATGCTCTCCAATCTGGAGACGGCCAAAGAGAAAATGCTTCAGATCATCCTGCTCGGTCAATTGGAATTGAACCAGAAACTTCGGTCCGCTAAATTGAAACAATTGAACCAGCGGATTGCCATCCGCCACCATATCCTTCCACTCAGCCGGGAGGAAACGGAGTCATACATTTACCAGCGCCTCACCGTGGCGGGGTCGCATGGGAGCGTCACCTTCTCAAAATCTGCCCTGAATGAAATCTACCGCTTTTCGCAGGGGATTCCCAGGCTGATTAATCTTCTCTGTGATCGCACCCTCATCGGGGGCTTCGTTG
The DNA here is from genome assembly GCA_018333535.1 of Deltaproteobacteria bacterium. Classification (GTDB taxonomy): domain Bacteria; phylum Desulfobacterota; class BSN033; order BSN033; family UBA1163; genus RBG-16-49-23. The sequence goes on from JAGXTA010000085.1 coordinate 6,000, forward strand.
ATGAAACCTACCATATCGACAAGGGAGTGGTGAGAAAGGCGATAAAAGACCTTGGTGGGAAGGAAGTGATGACTCCGACCTATCCATCATTCACCTGGTCAAGATATCTCCCTCCGCTTCGCATCTTTCTCCTCATCACCCTGTGTCTTGTATTAGCAGGCATGATACTGCTGAAGTATGATCTCTTCCCTTCACTTCAGGGGACCCGAAATCTGATTCATAATCAGTTTGAAAAGATTTACCTCAAAATGGCAGGTGAACCCGCCCCTTCCCCCACCACAAATCCAACGGACCATAGAATAGACCCTCCAAAAGAAACGGTGAGGACCTCCCTGGAGGAAACAAGATGAGTCTGATCATGGATGCCCTTAAGAAGGCCCAGCAGCTCCGATCGAAAGAATCTAAAGGAGGACCATTCTTTAAGCAAGGCCGGGGCAATAGAGGGAATGACAAAAGGCGCTGGATCATCATGGGTGGTTCAGTTGCATGTTTTATCATACTCCTGCTGGTTATCTGGCGGGTTTTATTAGTCCCTTCGACACCCCCACCCCAGCAAACGGTCAGGCTTGTGGAAAGGAAGCCTGCGCTACCGGAGGCCCCCAAAATTACTCCGGAGACCAGCATAGAAGCAGAGAAACCGGCGCCAATGGAAGAACCGAAACCATCTCTTCCTGAAGTCCAAAAAGAGGTGGAGAAACGGGATGTCACCAAAGAATCCAAGCCATCCCCTCCGAAAATCCTAAGAGAAGAAGGGCCCGCCGTTGAAAAGAGAAAAAAAGAAATAATAGTGGTCAAACCGATTCCTGAAAAGGGAATAACCAGTTTGGCTAAAAAGGAAGAAAAGGTCGTCATTGAAGAAAAATCGCCTTTTCCACCTCCCCCTCCCCCTTCTCCCCCGAAGGAAGAAATGATGTCTAAACCTGTCGCGGTGGTACAGGAAGTGGGAAAGGAGCGTCCTCTAACCCTGGAAGTCATCCGGCATTTCAATTCAGGAGTTACGTTCTATCATCAGAAGGAGATGGCCAAAGCGATCCATGCCTACGAGAAAGTGATTGAACTCGACCCCAATTATATCGAGGCCTATAATAATCTTGGAATTATCTATCAGGAGATGGGCGATCTTGAAAGCGCCCTGAAAACCTATCGGAGGGCCACCGAAATCAATCCTAAATATGAGAAGGGGCTCAATAACATCGGGATACTTCTCCATCTCAAGGGAGAGGATGAAAAAGCGCTGGAGACGTTCAACAAAGTCCTTGCTATCAACCCGAATCATATGGAAAGCCACATCAATCTCGGGACGCTCTATAAGAAGAAGGGACAATCGGAGAAGGGAATCGAATCATACCAGAAAGCCCTTGTCATCAACCCCCATCATGGGGAGACGCATTACAACCTGGGGCTTCTCTATGAACAGGTGGGGAAGGTTGAATTGGCCATCCATCACTATCAGCAATTTGTCCTCTTGTCCTCAGGCGCCTACCCGGAACTGGTTTCGAGAGTCCGGAGGCATATTAATCAATTGATGAAAAAATAAGATATGTGGAGAGAATAACCAATAACCAAAGAGATCTTATGTTTTAAGGTGAATAGAAAGATTTTTTCAAAATAACCCACCGTTCACCCTGAGGCTCTCGAAGGGTGAACGGTAACAGATCGAGCTTCTGAGGGCTGACGGAAGCAAGGGGTAACAGGGATATGAGTTTTTGGGTATACATTCTACGATGTGCTGATAACTCCTATTACACCGGTCATACAGATAATCTTGAGGAGCGGATAGCAAAACATCAATTGGGTGAAATTGAAGGTTATACTTCAACCCGACTTCCGGTAAAACTGCTCTTTTCAGAAGAATTTCCCACTCGGGATGAAGCATTGGCCTGTGAGCAACAGGTTAAAGGTTGGAGTCGGAGAAAAAAAGAAGCAATGATGCAGGGAGATTGGGTGGAGGTATCCCGATTGGCTCGCCGATATCACCCTTCGAGAGCCTCAGGGTGAACGGTGTAGCGCTTTTAGCGCTAAGACCAGAAGAATCACTAAATATAATTTTGTTTTTTTAGGTGATTGGTTATTATTTGGTGTTTGATTATTGGTGATTGGTTATTTCCCCCGGAGGATTTATGGCTCAAAAAAAGAGTTTTGGCGAATTTCTGGTTGACCTTGGAGTACTTACCCCTGAACAGTTAAAAAAGGCCGTTCAGGAGCAAAGGCAGGGAGGCGAACGGCTGGAGCAGACACTCGCCCGAAGGGGATATGCTAAGGAGGAGGTCATTTATCAGTGCCTGGCTGATTATTTTAATCTTCCCTATGTGGACCTCGATACCTATCTGATCGATGATAAGATCGTAAAGACGATTTCCGATGATCTGGCCCGGCGCCATACATTGATTCCTCTTTTTAAGATCGGCACGACTTTGACGGTTGCAATGGACAATCCCCTCAATATTGTTGCTGTTGATGAAGTCCGAAACAGGATGAAGACCGACGTGGAGATAGCCATCAGCACAGAGAAGAAGATCAAAAAGGCAATTGAACAGTATTACGGGGTTGGAGCGGCCGCAATGGAGAGCGCCCTCCGGCAGAGCGCTGCTCTAAATTCGACCGAACCTTCAAAAGAGCCTGCCGAATACCGGAAGACCTATGACCTGCAGGGAAAGGAACCCTTGGTGGGGCCTTTGGAAAGCGCTCCGGCCGCTCGGATGTTCGACCTGGTCACGATGCAGGCCATTCGTGACCGTGCCAGCGACATCCACTTCGAACCCGATGAGAAGGCCTTGCGTGTTCGATTCCGGATCGATGGCTTTCTCTTCGAAACCCTGACCCTACCCAAAGCCGCACATCCTGCTATTACCGCACGTATCAAAATACTGGCAGAAATGGACATCACAGAAACCAGGCTTCCCCAGGATGGAAACTTCAACATCAGGATGGAGAATCGTGGCTTTGAGATCAGGGTCTCTACCTTTCCCACAATTTACGGAGAAAATGTCGTCCTTCGTATTCTGGATCAGACGAGCCCTCTTCTCACACTCGAGGATCTTGGGTTTTCAGATGAAATGTTAACCCAATTTAAGCAGCTTCTTCGGAAGACAACGGGGATGATCCTGGTCACGGGCCCCACGGGAAGCGGAAAGACGACCACCCTGTACGGCTCCCTTAATATGATCAATTCCGTGGATAAGAATATCATCACCATTGAAGATCCGGTTGAATACCGGCTCTCCTTAATCCGTCAGACTCAGATCAACCCCAAGGCAGGGATCACTTTCGCAGCCGGTCTGAGATCGATTCTCCGGCAGGACCCGGATGTGATTATGGTGGGCGAAATCAGAGATCTTGATACCTCTGAAATCGCCATCCAGGCCGCCCTCACCGGCCACCTCGTGCTCAGCACCCTTCATACAAATGATGCGCCGGAAGCGATCACCCGGCTTCTCGATATTGGCGTCGCACCTTATCTCATCTCATCTTCTGTCATCGGCGTGCTTGCACAACGACTTGTCAGGGCCATTTGTCCTCACTGTAAAACTCCGGCTTCGCCTGATGAACAGATATTGAAAGAAATGGCAGATCATATTTCATCATTGAAAGAGCCGCTCGCTTTTTCCCGTGGAAAAGGATGTAAACAGTGCAAACAGTCAGGCTATTTGGGCAGAATTGGGATTTATGAACTTCTCACTGTGAATGAACAGATCAAACGGCTGATCGCAGAAAAGGCCTCTTCTCAAGAGATACGTCAAGTCGCGCGTGAGACCACAGGATTGAAATCTCTCAGAGAGGATGGATTGTTAAAGGTGTTGAAAGGAGTCACCACGCGGGACGAAGTGGACCGAGTTGCTTATGAAATGACTTTTCAGGCATGACTCCTAATTTGAAATTTTTCCATTTAATCTCCTCCCCCTTTGGTGGAATAGGCTTCCAGCCTGTCAACACACCGTAAGAACCTTTTCACTTGCGGAAAATATTGAACTTGATGATCCAGTAAAGGGCGGCTAATCCGTCCTTCCAGTTGATCTTCTTTCCCTCCGAATAGTCCCTTCCCCAGTAGGAAATGGGAACCTCATAGATCCGGCAACCCATTTTGGCGATCTTGGCCGTAATCTCCGGTTCAAAACCGAAACGACTGCTTTCAATCTTTATTTTCTTCAGAACTTCGGAGCGAAAGACCTTATAGCCTGTTTCCATATCCGACAGGTTGAGATCGGTGAATATATTGGATAGATTGGTTACGACCTTATTTCCAACGGAATGCCAGAAATAGAGCACTCGATGCGTTCCTCCCTGAAATCGGGAGCCATAGACCACATCCGCCACTCCATTTAGAATCGGGCTGATCAAACGGGGATATTCAGAGGGATGATATTCCAGATCAGCATCCTGAATGATAACTATGTCTCCAGTAATGTGAGGAAGAGCTGTCCTGATGGCGGCTCCTTTGCCCTGGTTCTTTTCATGATAAAGAACTGTGATCCCCCCACCATTTTCCTTGAGAAGGCGAGCGGTCCCATCGGTAGAGCTGTCGTCCACCACAATAATCTCCTTCTCAAAAGGAGCCTCCTTCACCCTCCGGATGATTTCGAGAATGGTCCCCGCCTCATTATAAACAGGGATGATGACAGAGAGTTTCATGACTTCTCTCCTTTCGTCTTCAAAGAGTCTTTTCGTCGAAGAATCCACCTGATAGAAAAAAAACCGGCAATTCCCATAAAGGTAATGGCTGCGCCAAGTTTGAAACTGATGGGATCGTATGCGAATTCCACCTGATGTGTTCCTCTCCCGAGAGGCACTGCCCGGAAATTATAATTGGCTCGAAGAATCCTCTCTTCTTTCCCGTTTACGAATGCCTTCCAGCCAGGATAGAAGGTGTCGCTCAATACCAGAATGCTCTCGGTTTTCGCCTCCACCTTGAGGGACAGTCTGTTATTGGTTTCGGAAATAAATTCAACTTCCCCATTTCCCCTCACCCTATCCCTCTCCCCCCGTCCTCGCTCCACGAAGCGGGGGAGAGGGTCAGGGTGAGGGGGCTCCTCTTCAAGAAGCACTTCTCTATCCGGTCGAAAATCTTCGCCTGTCATCGTCGAAAGGATCGCCTTTGAATCCATGACCTTGAAATTCCTTACAAGCCATGCCCTTTTAAATGAACTCTTATTCCGATAAAGTTTGATGGTATTCTGCTTAAGGAGGTCCTCTTTGTTTCCCTCAAGACCTTCCAGCCTCGCGTAGACCAGCTCAAAACGGGGATCTTTAATCGGAGTGACAGAGACAACATACTTTATTCCATAGAGGTTTGGAAGAGCGCTTGAAGAGATGGAAGGAAGACCTGTAAACGCCTTATATAGATCATCCCCCCTTTTTAATCGAACGACATCAATTCCCCAGATGTCGCGTATCTGATAGATTATATTGAATGACGGCAGGTTCTTCTCTTTTATGATATCGAAGGGTGTGTTACTTACAAATATAATGGGAGTTTCCATCGAGGTGGTTTTTGCCGTTGAAAAAACTCGGAAGAGTGATTTATCAGAGGTGATGATTTCTAATATCTTCGTCTTCTTAAAATAGTCCGTTGACTTTTCCTGCCCGTAAAAACCCATATTCCCAAAGAGGTCTGCGATCAGAAAAAAAACGATTAAAATCCTTGTCCAGCCTTTCCATCCTACCTCATAACCAACCCTGATAAGAAGAAAGAATAGGGTGAGATAAAAGAAGAATCTCTTAGCGTGATAAAGGTTGACGGAAAGGTGATTGAACTGAGGGAAGTCGATCTCCCCCAATTTGAGGAACTGTTCAATCTCCCGATGACCCAGGACTAAAAATAGAAGGAGAGAGCCTGAGATGAGTGAGAAGAGGATGAGGAGATGCTTTAACCCCTTTTTCTCTCTTTCTTTAGAAAATTGGACCAGTCTCTCAAAACCCAGGCCTGCTGTGATGGCGAGGCAAAGAATAAAAATGTAGAGAAACTTGACAGGGTACCTTATCCCATTGAAAAAGGGGATGTATTTATAAACGAACGGATAGAGGGGATTATACTGCCCGAGGGATAAAAAGAGGGAGAAAAGCATTAGGGCGAGGAAGAGCATTCGGCCTCTCCCGATCCCCCTCCCCCTCCCCTCTCCCTCTGGGAGAGGGGAGGGGTGAGGGAAGAGAAAGAATATCAAGCTCAATATAAAAGGCAGTCCACCCGTATACATTGTTTTGAGCCAGCACTGTGTGACCCAATACTTCTTCATATCCAAAAAATACCCGTAGGCATCGGGTAAAAAGAAGAGAAGGAAATCCTTCGGGGCGAGACTCCATATTGTTGCCTCATGATAGGTGATTCCCTGTCCCCGGATGGAATGCATCCAGAGTTCGAGAAAAGGAATCAACTGGACTGCCGAGAGAATGATGAAAAGGATGGAGATGATGAGAAAACTTTTGAATCGGATGAGTATAACTCCAAATCCCCCCCACCTCCCCTTGGGAGACTGGGGCGCAATCCCTTTTTTGTCATTGCGAGCGACCGAAGGGAGCGTGGCAATCTCTGGATTATCAATGCCTTGCGAGATTGCTTCGGTCGTTTCACTCCCTCGCAATGACATTGCGAGGGAGTCTCTTGACAAAAGGGGGACACAACGTGGATTTCCAGAAAGTGGCGCAGAAAGAGAAAAAATCATCATGATCAAAAGCACAAAGAAATTACCATAGACAATTTCAATCCCTCCTCCCAGGAATGATAAGGTTATGAAGAGGGCAGTCAATATTTCATTCCCGATTCCCGTGTTGATCATTGCTCGTCTGAAAAACATCATAATCAGTGGTGTCCAGATGACAGAGAGAAGGATGTTAAGAAGACTGTGAACAGAGAGGAGGTAACCGCTGAGCATGAATATCAGACCGGAGATGAGGGATCCTGCTGAGCTGACCTTCAGGTCCCTAAGAAAAAGATAGGTAAATAATCCTGCCAGAAAGAAATGGAGGATGATGACGGCGTTAAAAGCAATGTCGAAGGGAAAAAGAAAGAAGAAACCATTGGGGGGATAGAGGAGACCGTTTTGAGGATTGGCCAGGAATGGATGTCCTGAAAACTGATAGGGATTCCATAGAGGGAAATCCCACCCCTTCAGGCTTTCCACCCAGAAGAATCTTGGGGGAAGAAAATAAGGTGCAAGATCCCTCTCGGTGAGAAGGTACCTTGCACCCAAAAGGTCGTAAAAGAAGAGAAACGAAGAAACGAAAAAGATCAGACCAGCCATAAAATCGGCTTTCCTGACCCTTCTAAAAAGCTTAAAAAGAAGTAAAAAGCGGTCGGCTACTTTTTCCATCCCCTCCTCTGTTACCATGTAGTGAAAGTGCCGGCGCCAGCTGTTATTGTTCCAAATGTGGTAGGTGGTCTTGGGGTTGGGGTCAACGTGAAAGTATAAGTGTTCCCTCTCACTGTCATCGTAAAACGGGTTGCTACTGCGGTCCAGCTTATTCCCTTCAATCCTGCCACATTATTGGCGATATTGCGCATTGTGTATGTAGCGGTAGTCCCTCTGAGAACCCGTTCACTAAAGATTAAACTGTTTTGTGTTCTGAGAGCGCCCAGTACCGATTTGGCTGTTCCATTGGTGGCATTCCTTACCAGATTGACATACCGGGGAATAGCAATTCCCGCCAGAACTCCGACAATGACAATGAGAATGATCAACTCGATCAATGTGAAACCTTTTCTGTCCCCTAGCATTTTTACTCTTCTAAAGTAAAGTGAGCTTCACTTGAGTGAAAGGTTAAATTTACCAAACCCCATCATCAACCTGAACCCATGACCGTACAAATGATTTTGAAGTGAGTTAAAAATTCAATATTAGAAGACTGCTGAAAAAGTCCTCGAGCAACACTTCTTGTCATTCCTTCGAAAGCAGGAGTCCAGTATTTTTAATCGGATCTGGACTCCCGGTTTCACGGGAGCGACAGACAATTGGGTTTTTCAGCGCCCAGTTAGGAACAAAAAAAAGACAGGCACCTTTTCGAATTTAAAAAAGTAGCCTGTCCCCTCTTACTATGGTTTTTTACCATGTGGTGTTTAAGGCAGTAAATGTTCCAAAAGTTGTTGGCGCCTGGAGCGTTATCGGTGAAAGAGTAAAGGTGTAAACATAGCCTCCTGCTGTCATCGTGAAATTGGTGTCATTATAGGTGAAGACGACTCCCTGTATGCCTGCATTGTTAGCAACTACTGTCATTGTATAGGTTGCGGTCGTCCCTTTTACCAGACGGTCAGCAAAAACAATAGAATTGGCGCTCCTCAAAGACCCCAAAATACCTCTTGCCGTGCCATCGGCAGCATCACGGGTCAGGTCGAGGTATCTTGGAATGGCAATTGCTGCGAGAATACCGATGATGACGATAATGACAATCAGCTCAACCAATGTAAAACCTTTTTGATTTTTAGCCATATTCCCCCTCCTCCTTTTTGAGATGTGAATCTTTTACCATGTGGTGTTTAAGGCAGTGAATGTTCCATAAGTTGTTGGCGCTTGGAGCGTTACCGGTGAAAGAGTAAAGGTGTAAACATTGCCTCCTGCTGTCATCGTGAAATTGGTGTCATTATAGGTGAAGGAGACTCCCTGTATGCCTGCATTGTTAACGACTACTGTCATTGTATATGCTGCAACCGTCCCTTTTATCAGACGGTCAGCAAAAACAATCGAATTGGCGCTCCTCAAACTGCCCAAAACCCCTCTTGCAGTGGCATTGGCTGCATCCTGGGTTAAATCGAGGTATCTCGGAATGGCCACAGCTGCCAGGATACCAATGATGACAATGATGATGACCAGCTCAATCAATGTAAAACCTTTCTGATTTCTTTGCATTATTGCACCTCCATTTTCAACCCATTGATTTTTGAAGTATTTTTACAGAAACAGAGCATCTTTGTCAAGACTTTTATTAGAGATTTCTGAAAAAGTCCTGAAATCTCTGATTACATTGATTAAGGACCGATTACACAGATAAGAAATTTATGGGGAATCAATAAAATCTGTGTAATCTTTTTTGAAATCCCTGCCTGCGGTAGGCAGGTGTGCAATCAAGAGAGCGTATAGTCGTTTTTCAGAGCTCTCTATTAAAGCAATATTTATGCCAATCTTTCCCTTCTTTTCATAATAAGTTGTGCTGCAATGCTTACAGCAATCTCTTCAGGTGTTTCAGAGTGAATGTCGAGCCCGATAGGGGCATGAACCCTATCCAGGCCCCCCCTTGAAATCCCTTTCTTTAACAAATTTTGGTAAAGGGTCTGAATCTTTTTCTTAGAGCCGATCATCCCTATGTATCGGGCATCCGTTTTGACCGCCATCTCCAGAATTAGCCCATCGTAGAGGTGGCCCCGTGTGACAATGACAATATAGCTGGAGTTATCGATTGTGATTCGTTCGAAAGATTTCTTAAAATCTGAAACAATGATCTCATCCGCCTCAGGAAATCGATCCCGATTGGCAAACATCTCCCGGTCATCAATGACCACCGTTTTGAAATGAACCTTTTTTACAAGGGGAACCAACTGCTGAGAAATATGGCCTGCCCCAAAGATATAGACCGTCGGTTCTGAAATGATGGGCTCCAGCAGGATCTCTATTTTCTTCCAGGGACGACCTGCCTCCTCAGAACTTATGACCAATACCTCTAACTTCCTCTCTCTCAACACCCTCTCTGCCTCTCCCAAAATCCTTTCTCCCAGGTCCTTTCCCCAAAAAAGTGAGCCGGTCTTTTCTCCGGATGCCTTTATGAATTCCTTCACACCCTCCATCTTTGGGAAAACGCCATCCACAGAGATAACTGTTGCCAGAATTCCTGATCCCCCTTGTTGTCTGACCTTTAACACCTCCCGATAGATATTTAAGGAGTCCTCCATGATGGGTTCTAAAAAAATATCGATATTCCCCCCGCAGATGAGCCCCCCTTCTGCAAGTTGCTCAGAGGTTAAGTTAAAATGAAGAACATTCCCTTCTCCCTTCTCCATCGTCTTTCTGGCTTCCTGCCATACATCGGCCTCAACACATCCCCCTCCGATTGAACCGATTGTAGTCCCATCTTTCTTGACCAGGTATTTCGCACCCGCTTCCCTCGGAGCGGAACCCACACGGTTGATAATGGTGGCCAGCGCCAGCTTCTCCTTTCTTTCAAGACCTTTGACTATTTCAATAAAGATGTTTTTCATAGCCTTCTTCATTATTTTAAATTATGACATTGATTTTGTAAACCCTCCATCACATTTAGGGATAATCTGGGCATCAGGACGCTTGCGGTAAAGATGTATTCTGTATGGATGCGTAGGGAGTTGCAAGGTCAAATCGATCTCGTAGTATTCCTTAACAAATGTTTCTAACTCAGGAAAGTTTTCAAGGTACATTATTTCGATAATGTATGCTGGGGGGGACAGGCTTATCTCCTGCATTACCATAGGGGCGTAAGCTCGGAGCGCCTCAAATGCGTCATTGGTAACGACTGAACTCAGGTTGAAATTGTTGCGATATCGGGTGGCTGCTTTCCGCTGTGCCAGAAAATAAACCTGTGGAGCGATCCCCCAGACATAGATAGTATTCGTAGGATCGGTGTTTTCACGAATGTAAGAGGCAATCTGATATTGAACGATATTATAAACCCCATATCCATATCCATCGTAAACCCCATCAACTCCTTTAAACTGAAACGCTGTCTGTTGGACAGGCGTGTAGGTAAAGAAATATTTATAGTCCGTTTTGACAGAGAGGGCGACTGTAATCACCAGAATGATCGCCCATAACCCTTGTACGACAAACCTCGGCAAATGGGAAAGGTTTTTGGCCAGTTTCCAGGCCAATCTTATTCCATAGGCGGCCATTATTGAAAAAGGGGCGATCAATTGAAGGAAGTAATGGGCGTAGAAGATTCCAGAAATCCATAGGACTGAAAAAGACCAGAAAGCCCACCAGAGAAATATCCTATAAATACTCTCTCCTCTGCCATGCAATCTCTGCCAGCCCATATAAGCCGACGAAAAAAGAACGCCGAACCAGAGGAGACTATTCTCCTGAAGGATCAACTTCATGCTAAGGAAAAAAAACTTGAATATACTCGTGTACTCGTATCCTCTCTGAAGATATTGAAAATTGCTTCCCAGCATGGAATCATATAATTCATTTAAAGTATAACCATGAAAGGAATAAAAAAGGATGACGCCGATGACAGGCACCAGACCCCCTGCTCCCAGGATGCTGTAACGGAAAAACCATTCCTTTTTTCTCCATCCTCTATGAATCTCACTACAGAGAAAAGCAAAGAAGAGCACCCCTCCCACCTGTTTGATGAGTGCAGCCATGGCCCCACAAAGTCCGGCAAGGAAGTACCATTTTAACCGGCCCGTTGTTGAGGCGTTGAGAAAAAAGCCAATTGCAAGGATAGAAGGAAAATGCAAAAGTGTCTCGAGATTTACTGTTCCGCCTTCAACCATGGGTCCGGAGGAAAAAACTCCGAAAAGCAAAGCCGATAGGAGTCCTACCCCTTTCCCGTATGCTTTATCTCCCAACCAATAGATCGCAACGACAGCCATGAGGACAAAGAGTGCTCCAAACATCTTGAGTCCAAGGACAGAGGGACCAAAGAACCAGACGAAAAGACCATAAAGCATGTAATAGAGCGGGGGTTTCCCAGGACCTTCCAGATCGATCAGAACCTCTCCCTCGGCCATCCGCCAGCCCATGTAAGCTATGTTACCCACATCTGGATCAATATACTGTCCAAAGAAAAGGAGTCTGAGGTAGAATGTGAGGGCCAGAATGGCGACCAGGGCGGCGGATGTCATCGTCGTAGGCCGGAAGGTCTTGAAGAGATTTAGGTGGATATTCCCCATAAAAGTCTTTTCTTCAAGGTTTCTTAACTGTTGGGGTTGGTTTCTTCTCCTTAGGGGGAGGTCCTTTTTCTACATCCTTTAAACGGGCGAGCGGTAAAAGGTAAAGTTGGTAAAAAACCGGATCGGCCCATAACTCCAGCTCCGGAGCTAAATCGCCTACAAAGGCGGAGAAAGAAGGCATATTATTGTAAGCGTTAAAATTGACAGAGAGGTCTTTCAGGGATTTATAGAGTTTGATTGATCCCACAAGGTGTCCGGGCTTTTCTTTCAATAATTTTACTTGCTCCATTCCGGCTTCGATTGATTTCCAATCCTCTTTCAGTTTCGATATCCAGAAATCACCCTCCTGATACCGGATGTCAATCTCTCCCGTCTGCAGGTCGCGGGTGATTTGACCGTGAACTTGCAGCGATTTCTCCAGCAGCCTCTCAATCTGGTCTAACAATTCGACTTTCTCCTTTTTCGTGAGGGCGTCAGGCTTCGAGGTAGCTTTGGTTAAAAAGTGCTGAAGAGAATAATCCTCTGCGAAGGCAAAAGAACATAGGATGAGGATCGATAGAATCAATATTAAAAACCTCTTTCCATATCCCACGGTCGTCTCTCCTCTTTATAAATTTTTGTTACGGGAAAAACACTTCAGCGATGGGTGGCTCACTTTTTAACTGCCCTGAGATTACCCTTTCGATTCTCGAATGGCTTTTTTCAAAGATAAGATGGGCTATCCTTCTCCCTTTGTTTAACCCATCCGAGATATCTGCCTTGTTGAGAAAGGTGACCAATCTTGACGAATTCGGTGCACCCTTAAAAAGACCTTCGGCATGTGTCATCAGGAGAGCCATCCCCTCCTCTGTCATTTTCTCATTTTCGGGAATCCCTGTCAATTTTGAAACCAGGCTTGGCTGAAAGACATTTTGATGATCCAGTTCTTTTCCCACCCCGTCCAGGCCGAGAACGGCCACGACCAGTGTCGTGTTGGAAGGGATGACAGGTTCTCTTTCCCTCGGGGCTTTGATAGGGCGGCCAGCGGCTCCATCTGCCTCTATGATCAACACATCGATATCATATAGACGCCAGAGGTTGCCTGCCAATTCTGGGGAGATTCCCTTCAACTTTCCCCTCTCGGCCTCCGCTTCCGCAAGAGTGATGTGTCGGTATTGTTCGAGACATCGGTCAACAAATTCCATAATCTTCCCTTCATTTTCGGACATAAAAAGATGGGGACTTTCCTGATCGCTGGGCTTCAATATCTTCGTCGTCGTGGTGGTGATTACCTTCTTCCCCTCAATGGATAACTCTCTTGCAAGCCGAAACATCAGGGTCGTCTTTCCACCTGCGCCGGTCAGGCTGATCATCTCCCTTGCCTTAAGCCCTAAAGCCTCTGATAAAGAGTTTTTCATAATTCCTTTTAGGCTTGGTTTTGTCATTCCGGCGCCGTATCAAGTACGGGGTAAACTCCAGCCGGGCGACCGAAGGGAGGCGGAGTGAGCGAAGCGAGCGAGCACATCCAGTGTTTTCAATTTTTTACAAATTCGCTGGACTCCGGTTCCTGCCGCAGGACCGGAGTGACGACTTTTTACGAGTTTTTCATTTATTAAACCAATAAAGAATCGCCTCCAGCACTCCTCCGCCGATGGCCCTCGCCTTCTCTGAAATGGAAAAACATAGTTCTCTTTTACCCTTCGGATCGATGTCACCAACCTTCATTCCCTTTTTCACCTCAACTCCTTCACGGAGAAGTCCTCTCAGGACACCGCTGATCTGAGCCATGACAGGATAATCATCGACCACGGCAACTACCGAACCCTTTGTCACCTTGTCGCCAATCATTTTTTGAGGAAGGAAGATTCCTTTCTTCATCGTTCGAAGGAGCCGTTCGATCGTATATCCCCCCACCTCGCCCGGAATACCCGTGTCAGGCTCCGCCTCACCCTTCAGGATCATCTTTCCCAGATGATGACCCCGGTTTGTTTCGATCACGATGTGGACATCCTTGCCCGCGCTAAATCCGGGCCCAAGACCAATGACCAGAGGCGCATCTTCCAGATGGGTCCCCAGATTTTTCTTTGCCATAATGGCATCGATGAGGACATCGGGCTTTAAAAATTCTCTTGTCTTATTCGCCTCCGGATCAATAAGAATGGGGATGTGCCCCTTCTTCCATTCTGATTCGATCCCATCTGGCACGGAGATAAGTTTTGCCCGTACCCCCTCCACCTCCTTCTCTCCCTCATAAACAGCCTCACAGAAGGAAACCTCTCTTCTGACGGCGAGAGGATGCGAAACTTCAGTCATGCAAATCCTGAAATGGGACTGGCGAAGCCGATGGGCCACGCCGCTGGCCATCTCTCCCGCCCCCCTGATTAATATAATCAGCTCAGATAGTTTTTTGCTCGATCCCATTCTTGCCCCTCTTATCTTTTGTATTAAGATTCTCAAAATTGAATTGCCATAGGCATTAGAAAATCTCCCCTCGCCCCTCTTTGCCAAAGAGGGGTAATTCCTCCCTTTGGTATCTTTTCCCTGCCGAAAGCAGGCAAAGGGAGGGTAGGAGGGATTTTACGAATCGATGTCGTTACTATTTTGAGAACATTAATAATTCTCAACTCTAAACTCTTAACTCCTCATTCTTAACTCTTTCTTATAGTCTCCCCACGTATCAATATCCCTAATGACCCCTTCTGATTTGACTGGAATCATACGAACATCCTCGGGATGTTTCATGATGATGGTTTTCCCTCCTTCATCTCCTCTCAATCTTAACAGTTCTTCTTCGCATTTTCGATGAAAGATGACCGGATGTCCCTTCCTCCCTCTGAATGAAGGGACAATGATCTTCTCCTCCGCCTTCCTAAAAGCTCCGATCAAAGCATTGATCGTCCGTGTCTTAATAAAAGGCTGGTCTCCGAGTGAAATGAGGATGCCGTCGCTCTTAGGGTCTAAAACTTTGAGTCCACACCGGATGGAACTGCTCATCCCTTTTCTGTAATTTGGATTGACCACTACTTTAACTCTATTTTTACTCCAATGACGGACGATCATTTCGTTCCGGTCATTGACGACCAGGATCACCTCTTTCACGTTGGAGCGAAGAAGGGTTTGAAGACAATGTTCAAGGATTGTCCTCTTTCCCCACAGGAGGGAAAGTTTTTCCCTCCCCATCCTCTTGGACTCGCCTGCCCCTAAAAGAATCGCAGAAATATTTAACATCTTCCATTTTCGATTAAACTTTGTTAAATTTAATCTGGATTTTCAATCCATGTCAAGGAGGCACGCATGTCTCACAGCACTCTAACATCCGGTTCGACCTACTGGCCCTTTAAGAAATACTTTGAAGTCTATAACCGTTCCATCAAAGACCCTGAAGGTTTCTGGACGGAGGAGGCCCGGAAACTCGATTGGTTTAAAACATGGGACAAAGTCCTGGACTGGCAACCCCCTTATGCCAAATGGTTTGTGGGGGGAGAACTCAACGCCTCTTTTCTCTGTGTGGACCGCCATGTCAAAACCTGGCGAAGAAGCAAGGTCGCCATCTACTGGGAAGGAGAACCCGGAGACACACGTGTTCTCAGTTACTCCACCCTCTACCGGGAGGTCAATAAATTTTCCTCTGTTCTTCTCAATCTCGGGATCAAAAAAGGGGATCGGATCGCCCTCTACCTTCCGATGATCCCAGAACTGCCCATTGCAATGTTAGCCTGCGCCAGAATCGGCGCCACCCATACGGTCATCTTCTCCGGCTTCAGCGCCCAGGCGCTGGCAGACAGGGTCAATGATACGGGAGCAAAGCTCCTGATCACGGCTGACGCAGGCTTCAGAAGGGGAAAACCCGTGGCATTAAAGCGGATTGCCGATGAAGCGCTTGAGATGACTCCTTCGGTCGAGAAGATGCTCGTTGTGAGAAGGGCGAACATCCCCGTGGTGATGAAACACGGAAGGGATGTCTGGCTTCACGACCAGATGGAGGAAGCCAGCCTCTTTGTCAATCCTGATCCGATGGATTCCTCCCACCCTCTCTACATCCTCTATACGTCGGGGACGACTGGAAAACCGAAGGGCATTGTTCATGGAACAGGAGGCTACCTTACCTATAACCATTCGGCCTATAAGTGGGTTTTCGATATCAAAGAGGAGTCGGTCTACTGGTGCACCGCAGATGTGGGATGGGTGACCGGCCATAGTTCGATCGTCTATGCACCGTTGATGCACGGAGCCGCCATCGTCCTCTATGAAGGAGCTCCTGATTATCCAGCCATTGATCGATGGTGGGATATTATTGAAAAGTATGGCGTCACCATCTTCTACACCTCTCCCACAGCCATCCGGATGCTGATGAGACACGGAGAAAAGGAGATTGATCAGCATGATTTAAGCAGTCTCGAACTTCTTGGAAGCGTAGGGGAACCCATCAATCCAGAGGCATGGACCTGGTATTATAAGCATATCGGGAAAGAAAAGTGTCCTATTGTGGATACCTGGTGGCAGACCGAGACAGGCGGGATCATGATCTCTCCGGCTCCGGCCATCGAATGTCCTCCACTCAAACCCGGCTCAGCCACCTTTCCCCTTCCTGGAATTCTGGCCGATGTTGTGGATGAGAAGGGCCAGAGCATGCCCCCTGAAGAGAGAGGCCTTCTGGTGATCAAAGCTCCCTGGCCCGGAATGTTGCTGGGAGTTTTTGGAGATCCTAAACGGTATGAGCAAAGTTACTGGTCAAAATTCCCAGGAATCTATTATACCGGGGATTATGCCATCCGGGATAAGGATGGATACTACTGGATTCTGGGCAGGGCTGATGAAGTGCTCAAGATTGCCGGCCACAGAATCGGAACAGTGGAGATTGAAGATGCCGTAGTCTCTCACCCTGCCGTTGCTGAGGCAGGAGTGGCAAGCATTCCGGACCCGATCAAAGGAGAGGCCATTGTGGTCTTTGCCATCTTAAAAGAAGGTTTCTCCCCTTCCCCTGAAATTAAGGCCGAACTCAAGGATTTGATTCGAAAGTCGATTGGTCCGGTTGCCTCTCCTGAACAGATCTATTTTGTTTCCAAACTTCCAAAAACACGAAGTGGAAAGATCATGAGACGAATTTTGAAGGCGGTTGCCACCAACACCAGTATCGGCGATCTCACCACCCTTGAAGACGAATCCTCCGTGGAAGAGGTGAAGAAGGTCTATGAAGAGCTGAAGAAGGAGGTATAGAAAAGAACGATGAAGAACCTGACCATTTTCATCCTTTTAGTGAGCGTATTGGTCCCGGTCCTTCTTTTCGCACAGGGAAGCGCTAAAAAAGAGATAGCCCCTCTAATCAGCCAGGAGACCAAGGCCTGTCTCGATTGCCACAAGGTTTACACTCCCGGAATCGTTGAAGACTGGTTAAAGAGCCGCCATTCAAAGACCCTGCCCTCTTCCGCTTTGAAGAAGGCGGAGAGGGTCAGAAGGATATCTGCCAAGAAGGTGCCCGCTTCTCTGGAAAAGGTTGTGGTGGGTTGTTACGAATGCCACAGTTTGAATGCGGAGAAGCATAAAGATAACTTTGAACATATGGGATTTAAGATCAATGTGATCGTATCACCTCGTGACTGTGCCACATGTCATCCTGTTGAAGTGAAACAGTTCTCGGATAGCAAGAAAGCCCATGCAGTGGGAAACCTTATAAAAAACCCTGTTTACCATACATTGGTTGAAACCGTAATCAGCAAAAAGGCCGTTGAGGATGGGAAGGTGGTTCAGAAAAATGTGTCCGACCTGACCCGGAAGGAGACCTGCTTCAGTTGCCATGGCACAGAGGTTAAAGTGTCGGGCATGGAAACGGTTAAGACAGCAATGGGAGAGATTGAGGTGCCCAAGCTGACCAACTGGCCCAATCAGGGGGTGGGAAGGATCAACCCCGACGGAAGTATGGGCGCCTGTACCTCGTGTCACCCCAGGCACCAATTCTCTATTGAAGTGGCCCGGAAACCTTATACCTGCTCCCAGTGCCATCTCGAACCCGATGTCCCCGCCTGGAATGTCTACAAAGAGAGCAAGCACGGAAATATTTATTTTTCTAATTACTCAAAATGGAATTTCAATGAAGTCCCATGGAAGCTCGGTAAAGACTTTCAAACCCCGACCTGTGCAACCTGCCATAACAGTCTAATCACCACTCCGGATGGAAAAGTGGTGGCTGAAAGAACTCATGACTTTGGCTCAAGGCTATGGGTGAGACTCTTCGGGCTTATCTATTCCCACCCCCAGCCAATGCATGGAGACACATCCGTGCTGAAGAATAAGGACGGTCTCCCCCTTCCTACCGCCTTCACAGGAGAGATGGCAAAGGATGGGCTGATCGATGAAAAAGAACAGATCAAAAGGAAAAAGTTGATGTCAGAGATCTGCAATCAATGTCACGGAACATCATGGACAAATAGCCACTTCACAAAACTTGAAAACACCATTCGAGAGGTAGATGGCATGGTCCTCGCGTCCACATTGTTGCTTGTCGAGGCATGGAAACACGGCCTGGCCGAAGGACTTCCTCAGGGGAAGAACCCATTTGATGAGGCGATCGAACAGATGTGGATCAGGCAGTGGCTCTTTTATGCGAACTCCGTCAAATACGCCTCTGCCATGACCGGAGCTCCTGATTACGCCACCTTTAAAAATGGCTGGTGGAACCTGACAGAAAATCTCCAGCAGATGAAAGACTGGATTGAACTAAAGAAAAAGGCAAAATCAAAAAATTAAAAAATCCCCTCTCCCCTGTGAGACTGTGTCGTGATAGGGGAAATGGTAAAATTTTTAAGCATGATCCTGGCGTCCGCAATCACACACCGGCTTGAATTACAGATGACAGGATTTAAATCGATCGATTCAAAATCATGCTCAAGGCTCATCACCAGGTCTGATAACGTCAAAAGAAGTTTATTCAATTTCTCCGAATCGACAGGCTCGGCTCCCCTGTACCCTTCAAGAAGGGGACGCGCCCTGAGACATCTCTTCATCGAATCGATATCCTTCTGCATGAGAGGGGCCATTCTCAAAACGACATCCTGATAAATCTCAGCCCATGTTCCTCCCAATCCCAAAAGAATCACCGGACCAAACTGAAAATCATTTTTGGCGCCAATGATTAACTCTACACCGGAAACCATTTCCTCGATTAATACTCCTGCAAACCCTTCGATCTTGCTGAGCCGGTCAAAAGTCCCCATCAGTTGCCTCTCGTTGCCAATGCCTACTTCAACCCCATTCTTTTCCGACTTATGAATCACTTTCGGAGAAACAACCTTGGCCACAACTGGGTAACCGATGCTTTTGGCAAAACGGACGGCCTCTTCAATCTGGCCCGCCAAGAAATATCGAGGGACTTCCAATCCGGCTAAAGAAAAGAAACGCTTTGCCTGAGGTTCCAAAACCCAGCCTGTTTCTTTTGAAGTCAGGAGAATCTCTCTCATCTCTCGGGTTAACATGGCTGGTGCCTCCTCAATGCCTCAGCCATATGGACGGCCTCCTCAATGGAATGGGAAACTGGAATCTGATTCAACTGGAATCCCTCGACGAACATCATGAATTTATCCACATGGGGCACGTAAGCAATGATGGGTTTGCCCGTTTGTCGGTAGATCTGACTTAACCTCGCTCCCAGATCGGAAGAAATCCCCGGCAGATAGGGAAGAAGCAGGATCAGGAGGCAGTCGATCTCCTCCCTTTCGCTTAAAAATTTGGCGGTGTTTACAAAGTCCTCATCCACCGCGCTCCCGGTTAGGTCAACGGGATTTCTCAGGGAGGATATCGCCTGAATCCGGGGAGAGATTCTCTGTCTGATTTCAATTTGATCCGAATCGGCCAGAGCCGGCACGGAGAGTCCATGGGATAAACAGGTATCCACAGCCAAGGCTCCATGCCCGCCACTTCCGGTGATGATGCCAATGTTTCCTCCGATGGAGCCCCGGTAACAGCAAAAGACTTCACAGAAAGGGATCAATTCATACTCATCTTTGGCTTCCACCACTCCATATTGGGCGAGCACGGAAGAAAACACCTCATAATCTCCTGCCATTGCCGCAGTATGGCTTGCCACCGCCCGGATTCCCATCGGCGTCTTCCCGGCCTTTAGCGCCACAACTGGTTTTCCGCATCCTTCAGCCTTCAGAATAAACTCTCTCCCTTCTCTTTTTCCAAATCCCTCAATGTAAAAAGCAATGACATTTGTTTCAGGATCTTGAGCAAAATACTCCAAAAGCTCAATTTCTCCGATCAGGGCTTTGTTGCCAATGCTAATAGCCTTTGACAGGCCCACACCCTCTCCGGCTAATTTCACCATATGATCCACCAGGATTCCCCCGCTTTGGCTGATGAGCGCAACCCCGCCCTTCTCCGGCCTGATCATCCTTTCGCTTGGGATGAAAAAAGTGTCATAAAAAGGATGGGAGTAGATTCCCAGACAGTTGGGTCCGATAAATGGAAAATCAGCTTCTTTGGCAATAGACACGAGACGGTCCTGTAAATCCTTATTCCCGCTTTCGGCAAACCCACCTGAAATGACCACTGCGCCTTTCACTCCTGCCCGAATAGAATCGGTCACCATCTTTGGAACCATTTCGGATCGGGTGGCGATGACTGCAAGATCAATCTTCCCGGGAATATCCAGGATGCTGGCATAGACTTTTTCCCCCTGATAGAGCCCCCCGCGGTCGTTGACCGGAAACACTTCTGCCCGTAATCGAAACTTGTTCTTATTGTAAATGACATTGGCCGGATGCCTCTCGTTGGTGAGGGAAATCCCAATCACAGCAAAATTCTTAGGCTTAAAAAGGCCATGAAGGTCCACGACAGCCCCCTTTCAAAAATGATTTTGATTATACATCAATCCTCGGACAATGGAAATGATTAAAGTTGGTTCAATCCCCGTAACCTCGGTTATGGGGGGTATTTGACCCTTTTCTATTTCTTTAACTGAGGGGTTACTAACCCCCCCCCTTTTTTTTTACGTTGACTATTTCCATGAGGTTGAATAGAATTCATTTATCAGCCCTTTATCCTGGCAGCATAAATATTATCTCAACCTACAGACATTAAGATTCAGGCCTTAAACCTTAACTGCCTGCCGCAGGCAGGATCAATACAATCCTAAAGGGAGGTTCATATGTTGATCCAATCGTTCTTTGTTAACGGTCTGGCACACAATTCGTACATTTTGGGAGGTTCAAAGACCTGTGCGGTAATTGACCCCCGCCGGGATGTCCAGATCTATCTCGATTCAGCCAAGGGGATGGGCTGGAAGATCACCCACATCCTTGAAACCCATCTCCATGCGGACTTCACCTCAGGGCATATGGATTTGGCTCAAAAAACAGGGGCAAAAATCTATGCCCCCAAGGCTGGAAACTGCCAGTTTGAACATGTGGGACTTGTCGAAGGCGACCCCTTCAGGGTCGAGGACATGGAGTTTAAGGTTCTTGAAACACCTGGACATACTCCAGAACACATCTCTTTCGTGGTGGTGGACCACTCACGGGGTGAAGACCCTACTGCATTATTTTGTGGAGATACCCTTTTTGTGGGAGATGTGGGAAGGCCCGACCTATTTCCAAATATTGCAAAAGAGTTAGCCTCTAAGCTTTTCGACAGTCTCCAAAAACTGTTGAAGCTTCCTGATTTCTGTGAAGTCTATCCAGCTCATGGAGCAGGCTCCCTCTGCGGAAGGGCCATGTCTGCCAAAAGGACAAGCACCATCGGCTATGAAAGGAAGTATAACTACGCCCTTCAAATAAAGGACCGGGAAAAATTTATTGAGTCTTTAACAACCGATATGCCTGAAGCGCCTGACCATTTTAGCCGATGTAGCGATATTAACCGAAAAGGGCCCACCCTGGTGAAGGATCTCCCTTCTTTAAACCCTTTTGACCCATCCTCTTTTTCAAGCAGGATGAACGAAAAACAGACTACCGTTCTTGACATTCGGAGTTACGATGCCTTTGGAGGACAGCATGTCCTTGGAGCTTATCATATCGACTTAGGAGGAAACTTTGCTACCTTTGCAGGTTGGGTTCTTCCTCCGGATAAGGACATTCTACTTGTTTCAGAAACAAGGACACAGGCAGAAGAGGCTGTGGTTTGGCTCAGAAGGGTGGGACTTGACCGCACGATCGGTTTTCTTGACGGAGGCATGTTTGAATGGGGGAAGGCCGGCCTCCAAACAGAACACATTCGACAACTCTCAGCCGTAGAACTGAATCATAGACTGACCACAGGACCGGTCTTTACCCTAATTGATGCAAGGGGAAAAGGGGAATACCAAAATGGCCATATTGAAGGGGCCATTCCTATTCCTTTCCCTGATCTCAGAAAACGCTACAATGAGCTGGATCCAAAAACGCATGTGGTCGTCATCTGCAATACCGGCCACAGGTCAAGCCTTGGGGGCAGTATTTTAAAACAGCATGGATTCAAAGATGTTTCAAATGTGGCAGGAGGGATGACGGGGTACAATGCCGCTGGTTTCGGCCCCGAATGTCCTGCCTGTGTGGCGCCCCATGGCCCCGGATTAAAACATATCAGTGAAAAATATCCAATTAGCAATTAGCATTTATCAATGAATGTAAAAAATTCAATTGAAAATGGAGCCCATTACACAAATGCTAAAAACACCCTTCGACAGGCTCAGGGTGAGCGGAGTTTATATTGAAATCATTGACTTTTTCCGTTCGTGCTGAGCTTGTCGAAGCATGGGAGGTGCCTTTGTGGAACAGGCTCGCTCTATGATCATGAATAATTTAGCAGTGCTAATTCTGAACTTTGCATTGAGATGGAGTTAGCTATGGAATATCTGAGCATGGTACAATGGTCACCCTATGCGGTGGGGATTGGGATAGGAATTCTAAGTGGTATTGCTTTTCTCTTATCCGATAAACCCATTGGCTGTTCGACGGCTTTTACAAGGACAAGCGGGATGATAGAAAAACTGCTTCGTGGAGGCTTCGTCGCAGAAAAAGCCTACTATAAAAAATTTGCTCCCTCCATTGACTGGGAATGGATGCTTGTCCTGGGCATCTTCATCGGCGCCTTTATCTCGTCAATCCTTTCCGGAGAGTTCAAGGCAATATGGGTGCCGATGAAATGGTCGGACACTTTCGGTCACACACCCATCTTACGATGGATGGTTGCACTTCTTGGTGGCGTCATCATAGGTTTCGGGTCGCGCTGGGCAGGGGGTTGCACCAGTGGCCATGGAATCAGCGGAACCCTTCAACTCGCTGTCAGCAGTTGGTTGGCGGCAATCTGTTTTTTCATCGGTGGGATTGTGACGGCCATGATGATTTTTTAAAAGATGGTGATTTCCTAACCTTGTCATCCTGAATTTATTTCAGGATCATGCTCTATGTTCTTAGAGTCTGGGTTGGAGATTCTGGACCAAGTTCAGAATGACAGTAAAATATGGAGCGTAAAATGCTTAAAATACTTTATCAAAATACCAACCTCCAGTTATTCATCGGATTGCTCACAGGCGTTCTTTTCGGTTTTCTCCTCCAAAAAGGCGGCGTCACAAAATACGATGTGATCATAGGCCAACTCCTTCTGACCGACTTTACCGTTGTCAAAATTATGCTTTCTGCGGTGATAACAGGAATGCTCTGAGTCCATCTGCTCCGGAGCCTGGGCCTGGCTCAATTGCATCCTAAACCCGGATCTTTGGGTTCTTCCGTCATAGGAGGGCTGATTTTTGGAGTGGGATTTGGAATCCTGGGTTATTGCCCCGGCACGCTGGCCGGAGCAGTTGGGCAGGGATTTCTGGATGCTCTTTTCGGAGGGATCATAGGCATTCTGATCGGCGCAGGCATCTTCGCAGAACTCTATCCAAAGCTGGAAAGGACTATTTTGAATAGAGGTCATTTCGGCGAGTTGACCTTCCCCCGAATGTTGAAGGTCAACCCCTGGTGGGTCGTTATCCCTGTATCGTTCGGACTGATAGCTCTCCTTTTCTTGATTGAAAGATCCGGATTTTAAAACCTATGCTCCAGAGCATTATACCTGCTATCGGGTGGCTTAAAGATTATAAGCTCCCCGATTTGAAAAGCGACCTAACAGCAGGAACCATCGTAGCCATCATGCTCATCCCCCAGGGCATGGCTTATGCCATGTTAGCGGGGTTGCCTCCGGTGATGGGACTTTATGCCTCCACATTTCCCCTTATCCTATACGCCCTTTTCGGTTCTTCGAGACATCTCGCTGTCGGGCCGGTGGCCATGATTTCCCTGCTGGTTTTTACAGGTGTCTCTCTTCATGCAGAGCCGGGTTCAAACCAATACATCCAATTGGTCTTGCTTCTATCATTAATGGTCGGTGTGTTCCAATTTCTGATGGGTCTTCTGGGGGCCGGTTTTTTTATCAACTTCGTTTCTCATGCCGTGATCAGCGGATTTTCATCGGCGGCAGCCATCATCATAGGTCTCAGCCAATTAGGCCATCTCCTCGGGATCAAACTGTCGGTTCACCATTCGGTATTTCAATTACTCTGGGAAGCCATTGAACGAATTGGAGGGTTCCATCCCATCACGCTGGGGATCGGCCTGGCCGGTATTTTCCTCCAGGTCTTATTAAAAAAATGGGCTCCCCGGCTTCCTGCCCCTCTCCTATTGGTGGCAGGAAGCATCATGCTGACCTACCTTCTCCGTCTGGATCAATCTGGCGTCAAAATTTTGGGGGACATTCCACAGGGACTCCCTGGTTTCATCTTCCCCGCAATGAACCTTGACTCTATCAGCCTGTTGCTCCCAGCCGCCATGACGATCCTGTTTGTCGGATTTATGGAATCCATCTCTATCGCTAAATTAATTGCTGTAAAAGAAAGATATAAAATCAATTCAAACCACGAACTCAGAGGGTTGGGACTCGCCAATATGGCTGCCGCCCTTTTCTCCGCTTATCCGGTGACGGGTGGATTCTCTCGCACCGCAGTAAACCATCAGGCAGGAGCCAAGACAGGGCTTGCCTCAATGATTTCAGCAGGGTTGATCATATTGATCCTGCTTTTTCTTACACCTCTCTTCTATTACCTTCCCAATGCGGTTCTGGCAAGCATTGTGGTGGTTGCCGTCTCAGGCTTGATTGACTTCAAAGGGGTAAGACATTTTTTCAAAATAAGACCGGTGGACGGTTGGACCTGGATGCTCACCTTTATCACTGCCTTGATCCTTGGAGGCGAGAAGGGAATCCTCGCTGGGGTAGCCTTCTCTTTGCTCCTCTTTATCTGGCGGAGCTCTCATCCTCACGCCGCAGAATTGGGATACATCGAAAAAGAGAAGGTTTTCAGGAATGTGAAGCGATTTCCGGAAGCCAGGGCCTTTCCGGAAGTTTTGATCCTACGGGTGGATGCCTCTCTCTATTTTGCCAATACGGGGTTTCTCGAAGACCTTCTCCACAAGAACCTTGTCGAAAAACCTGAAGTGAAGCGGGTTATTCTCGATTTCTCGGGAGTAAACGATATGGATGCGATCGCCATCGATGCCCTGGAAGAGATGATGGATGCTTATCGAGAAAAGAAGGTTCTCTTTCTCTTCGCTGAAATGAAAGGTCCCGTGCGGGATCTGATCATGAAAGCAGGTTGGGAAGAGAAGTATGGAAAACAGTTTCGATATCCATCAATCGAACACGCCTTAAGGGAGATTGAATTGGGGTAAGGGTTGAAGTATAATGTCCAAAATATTTAAACGACAAGGAGGAGGACATGCCGAAAAAACCCAGCGAACTGGAAGAGGAATATTTTGCGAGGATGGAGTTTGAAAAGAGAAAAAAGATTGAAGATGAAAGGCACAGACAACTCGCCGAACAGGAGAAAAAGAGGCTGAAGGAACTCCACTACATGAGATGTCCCAAATGCGGAATGCAACTCATCGAAATTGGTTACAAAAACATCAAGATTGACAAATGTTCCGAATGTGACGGAATCTGGCTCGATGCCGGAGAACTCGAAACCGTATCCAAACTTGAAAAGACCGGTCTGGATAAATTGTTCGGTGTGTTTAAGAAATGACCTTATGGTACCAGTTTAATTTTATGACACCCATTTGAAGCAAATGGGTGTCATTCCCGCTGTTGGGTGCCAGAGCGCTTCAGAGCGCAGGCGTGGAAACGGGAATCCAGGGTTTCCTGTGGAAACAGGAATCCAGTTTCGTATGTTTATGGTTCCCTGCTTTTGCAGTGACAATTTCTGGATTCCTGCCGAAGTTTACCCCGTACTTTGTTACGGGGCAGGAATGACGGATTGAATTCCCATCCAGTAATTGGATTTTTTCGTAAAGCCAAATGGGACGAGCACATTAATGCCAAATCAAATGAGGACAGGCGTCTTGCCTATTAACGGAGGCGATAAAGAATGAAAAATATGGTATTCGTCATTTCCACATTTTTCTTTCTGACGTCCCTGGGCCATGCCCAGACGAGGGGAAGTCCGCCCACCATCACTTTCTCTTATGCCCAGGAGAAAATCCGTTCAGGAGATATCTGGCGAATCTATCTCTCTGCCGATGATCCGGATGGCGATATGACAAGGATCGTTTCTGCCATTGAGCAGACCGGAAGGGGACGTTATCCCGCTGACATCATCCGCCTGAAAAAGGGGATGGAAGGAAGATTTTCAGGCTATATCTATCTCCTCACCACTTCATTCCGGGATTTCTGGGGAGTTACCCTCACGCTCACTTTGACCATTGAAGACCGTGTTGGAAATTCAAGCGGGCCCATCGTCTTTCCATTGGAATTTAACAGCGAACCCATAAAACCTCTCCCTCCGGATACGGAGAAGGATTTGAACCGGCCCATCGGAGCCATTGGCATTGAACTGACCCGGCCTCCATACGGACTTTAGAAGATTAGGACCATAAAGGAGGTGTCATAATGAAATTCATTTTCAGGAATTGGTTAAAGTTCTTATGGGCGATCATTCTTACTATCTTGATACCATCTTTGTCCATCTCCTCAGAACTGACTCCCATTCAAACTCCCTCCACCGGATACCAGCCACAGTTTCAGGTCTCAGGAAATAAGATTTATTTTGTATGGCACGAATATGATGGACCTTTTCGCCAGATCTTCACGGCGGAGATGAGTCTGGATGGAACAGGATGGAAGGCAGAAAAGAGGACATCCGGTCAATATGACAAAGTATTCCCTCAACTTCACGTGGTAGATAACAAGATTTATTATGTTCGTCAACAGCCCGATGCAACTAAAAATCGTCAGATCTGGACCATGGAGATGAACAAAGATGGAACGGGATGGAAAGAAGTTCAGAGAACGAACCCCCCTTTTGACAAACAATTCCCTCAATTACAGGTGATGGATAAAAAGATTTATTACACCTGGAATGAATTAGATGGGAAAAACCGGCAAATCTGGACCGCTGAGATAAATGTGGATGGAACAGGCTGGAATATGGTCAAACGGACTACAAGCCCTTTTAATAAATATGAACCCCAACTTCAGGTCGTGGGAGATAAAATTTATCTTGTCTGGAGGGAGTTTAATGGATCCCATTTCCAAGTCTGGACGGGCGTGATGAACCGGGACGGAACAGGATGGGAGGCTGTAAAACGGACAGCCACCCCCCAGGACAAGCACAATCCCACGTTTAAGGTAGATGAAGGGAAAATCTATTTCACCTGGCATGAAGCGGATGGGCCGGATTGGCGAAAAGCCAGATACCAGATATGGACAGCCCAAATGAGCATAGACGGAACGGGATGGCAGGCGATTCAAAGGACCAACACTCCTTTCGATAAATACACCCCCCAGTTACAGGTTTACGGCGAAAAAGTCTACTATGTCTGGGAGGAGTCGGATGGTAAATATCGTCAGATATGGACCGCTGTAGTAAATAAAGATGGTACAGGATGGGGGGCTGAAAAACGGACGAGATCACCCTACGGGAAATATGATCCCCAGTTCCAGATCCTTGGAAATAAGGTTTATTATGTCTGGCATGAGGATCATGGACCCACAGAGCCCATCTTTGTGTCCATAGAGAACCTGACTTTTTAACCCTCTCTCTTATAAAGAGAGAGGCAAAAATAAGGGTGAGAAAGGAGGCGCTTCATATGAACATTTTCAAGAAGTCTCAGTGGTCGCCCTATGTTGCAGGGGCGCTGATCGGAATGGTGAGCTGGTTTGCGGTTCTCACTGCCGGGAAGTATCTCGGCGTCTCCACTACCTTTGTTCGGACGATCGGGATGATCGAAAGCCTCTTTGTCCCGGAGCGGGTTGCCTCCATGCCCTATTTCGTCAAAGAGAAACCGATGATCGACTGGCAGTGGATGGAGGTTCTGGGAATCCTCATCGGCGCTTTTATAGCGGCAAGGCTCCCGGGAAAGTTTAAGGGTAAATTTGTTCCGCCGATGTGGGAGAAACGGTTCGGGCCTGACCGTTTTAAACGATGGTTTGTCGCCTTTCTTGGCGGAATCATTCTAATGTTTGGGGCCCGAATGGCCGATGGCTGACCGAGCGGCCACGGAATCAGCGGTTCGCTGCAATTAGCCCTAAGTGGTTGGATCTCTCTTATCTGTTTCTTTATCGGGGGCGTCGTAATGGCTCGCCTCCTCTACGGGAAAGTTTATCCTGAGCATGTCGAAGGAGGTGAGTAGGATGGGAACTCTTATTCTGGGACTCATCACCGGTATCTTCTTTGGTTTCTTTCTCCAGAAAGGCCAGGCATTAAGATATGATAGACAGCTTGGCATGCTACGATTAAAAGACTTCACCATCCTTAAATTGATGGTCACTGCGATTCTTGTGGGAATGGTAGGAATCTACTTCTTTGTGGATATGGGGTGGGGGAAACTGAGTCTGAAACCCACCATCCTGGGGGCCAATATAATCGGAGGACTGATCTTCGGCCTGGGTTGGGGTATGCTTGGATACTGCCCGGGAACAGCGATTGGCGCAACCGGTGAAGGAAGATGGGATGCTTTCTGGGGTGGGGTCCTTGGAATGCTGGTTGGAGCAGGAATCTTTGCCGAGGTCTATCCCTCCCTTAAAGATAGTTTTCTAAAGTGGGGAGATTATGGGAAGCTCAGTATTCCTGCGCTACTTGGGGTCAATCACTGGATTGTAATCGCTCTTGTCTGGGCTGTGATGATTACAGTGTTGTTTGTCTTAGACAAGAAAAAATCTTTGATAAAGAATTAATCTCAATGAATATTCTCCTCCCCTTTGATAAAGGGGAGGAGAATATTCTTAACTTTAGCTTGTAAGGGTAGCTAAGTAAGCGGCTCCGAGTTTATCGATATGATCTTTCACATTCTCAAAGTAGTTGAAATGCTCTTCCTCATCCTTGAGAAGTTCTTCGAATATCTCTTTTGAAATCTGATCCTTCTCCGCGGCACAGAC
This sequence comes from Deltaproteobacteria bacterium, assembly GCA_018333535.1. Taxonomy (GTDB): domain Bacteria; phylum Desulfobacterota; class BSN033; order BSN033; family UBA1163; genus RBG-16-49-23. The sequence goes on from JAGXTA010000085.1 coordinate 35,209, forward strand.
GACAGAGGCATCGTTATACATCTTCATGGCCCCTGCCTCAAGACCCATATTTGTCTTCAGCATTTCTCCGATTGCCTGCCCTTTTTTGGCAACGCCATCGGGTTTGGAGGTGGGTTCGCCTTTCAGGAAGAGAATTCTCTCCGCCAATTTCTCCGCATGTTTCATTTCTGCAATCGCAATCTCCTTAAACTTGGAGGCCAGTTTTCCAAAATCCTGGTCTTCGAGTTCATAGTGCTGGGCCATATACTGGGTAATCGCAGTTAATTCCCTCGACCGTGCCGCATTCAACAGATCAATCACCTTCTTGCTCATATGCCCTCCTTTCTCTTTTTAATGTTATTTAATCTTATAACATTGAATTCACTCTAAGACAAGTTAAATTTGGAATAGCACTTAAAAGAGAGCTCTGAAAAACTATCTTTTGCTATCTGATTTCACAGATTATCAGAGATTTCTGGACTTTTTCAGAAATCTCTAAAAACACTCTTGACAAAGGAATATTTCAGCATATAATGGTATCATATAAAGGAGGTGCGACTTATGCGTGCAACATTAAACATACCTGATGATCTCCTTTCCGAGGTGCAAAAAATATCAGGTGAAAAATCAAAGACAAAAGCCATTACTACAGCCATGGAGGAATTCATCAAACAGAAAAAGATCAAAGAACTAATTGCCCTTAAAGGCAAGGTTCGAATCGACTACGATTGGGAAAAAGAAGAAGAACTTGAAATGAAAGCCCAAAAAAAGAGGGAGAAGCTCCTTGAAAAATAGAATATTGGCTGACACAACCGCCTGGATTGAGTTTTTCAGGGGAAAATCAAAAGTTGCAGACCGTTTTGAAATGCTCCTCATAGAAAATGCCGTCTGCACATGCGGAGTTGTAATGTTCGAGGTTCTCCAAGGGATAAAGTCAGAAGGTGAAAAAAATAAAATTTTAAGCATCTTGGCAACCCTGCCATATTTTGAGATGATGAAAAAACTCTGGCAAAGCGCTGCGGAGCTTTCCCTATCGTTGAAAAAGAATGGCGTCAATCTGCCTTTGTCCGATATTTTGATTGCCGCCATTGCCGTTGAAAATGACCTCTCTATCTACACCCTCGACAACCACTTTACCCTAATCCCCAATTTAAAACTCTATTCTTTTTAAAAAATTAGCCTGCGTGGGAGCTTCATATTGTAAATTAAATTTTAGAATGTTAATAAAAACAATATGTAAGGAGTAAAAAATGATCCTCAAAACCTACTGCGCCAGGATGGACCATGGTGGGTGCGGGATTCTGGCCCATGTGGAAGATGGGAGAATTAAAAAGATTGAGGGCGATCCCGACTGTCCCTTAAACAGGGGAACCATCTGCGCCAAAGGCGTTGCACAGATCGAAAGGCTGAACCATCCCGACCGACTCACGTATCCTATGAAGAGGATGGGCAACAGGGGAGAGGGGAAATGGGCCCGCATCTCCTGGGACGAGGCGCTTGAGACGATCGTCAATAAGATCAATGAGAGCATCGAACGCTCAGGCCCGGAAGCCATTGCTTTTGCACAGGGAACGCCCAAGGGCCTGGAGCTCTTCCTGCTGATTCGGCTGGCAAACCTTCTCCGCATCCCGAATATCTCTACGCCTGGCAACATCTGCCATATGCCAAGGGAAACCGCCTCCACGCTTACCTGTGGCTTCTTTCCGGTTCCTGACTTTGCTCACCCTCCGGCCTGCGTTTTGGTCTGGGGAAGCAACCTCTTTCAGACGAACGAGGAGGGGATTATAGGCTCGCAGTTGAAAAGGGCTCTGGATCGCGGAGCAAAACTGATCGTCATCGATCCAAGAAAGACAGGGGTCGCCTCCAAGGCGGATCTCTGGATACAACCCAGGCCTGGCACAGACCTATTTTTAGCGCTGGGAATGCTCAGGGCCATCGTTGATGAAGAACTCTATGATAAAGCTTTTGTAGAAAACTGGACAAAAGGCTTTCCGGAACTGAAAGACCTTCTCCGGCATTATCCTCTTGATAAAGTTTCTGAAATCACATGGGTCTCAAAGGAGCGGATCATTGAGGCGGCCCGGCTTTACTCCCAGACCAAACCCGCATCTCTCCAGTGGGGAAATGCGATCGAACATAATATCAACAGCTTCCAGTGCGCGAGGGCTCTGCTCATCCTCATGGCGATCACTGGAAATCTCGATATCCCTGGTGGAAATGTAAACCGTGTTGGTCCGACTATTATGAGGCCTGGCGAATTGGTCCAGATCAAGAAATTTCCCGAAAAGAAAGATAAGATCCTCAGCCCGGAATTCCGGCTGGCCACGATGATGGGCTTTGTACCCTCTCAGTTAATCGTCAAAGCCATCCTCAGCGGAAAGCCTCATCCCATTCGAATGCTCTATGTTCAGGGTGGAAATCCCCTTCTCAGCTACGCCAATGCACAAGAGACCTTCGAAGCTTTGAAAAAATTGGACTTCTTAGCCGTCTCAGAGATATTTTTAACTCCCACAGCACAAATGGCTGATATTGTTCTGCCTGCGGCCACCAATTTTGAGTTTGATGACATCGGCCATTTCGGTCTTCCCCATGGGTTTATCCTGGCCCGACCCAGGATCGTTGAACCGGTTGGAGAGTCCTGGCCTGATTCGAAAATCTTAAATGAATTGGGCAAAAAACTCGGCCTCGGTCATTATTTCTGGAATGACCTCGTGGAATGCCTTGACGAGATTCTCAAACCAGCGGGCATGACTTATGACGATTTCAAGACCATCGGGATATTAAAGGGGAAGTGGGAGTATCGGTCCTATGAAAAGAAGGGATTTTCAACGCCTTCGGGAAAGATCGAAATCTACTCCGAACAATTGAAAGGATGGGGATACGAACCTCTTCCCAGCCCTCTGGCTATTCCGCGAGCTCCCGGAGAATCGCTTAAAGAGTATCCGCTCATCTTCACCTCTGCCAAAGACCCTTTCTTCTTCCATTCGGCTTACCGGAATATCCCATCCCTCCGAAAACTCTCACCGGATCCTGTTCTTCTCCTTCATCCTGACACTGCATCACAATCGGGCATTGAAGAGGGAGACTGGGTCGCTGTCGAAACGGAGAGGGGATCAATCCGTCAGAAGGCAAAACTGGATAGTGAGATCGACCCTCGCGTCATTATCGTCAGTTTCGGCTGGTGGTTTCCCGAGCGAAAAGACCTCGAACTAAATGGGTGGAAAGAATCAAACCTCAATATCCTGACGGACAACAATCCTCCCTATGAACCGGCGATTGGTTCCACTCCCTTGCGGGCGATCCCCTGCCGCATCTCCAAATCGGATCCATTTTAAGGGTAACTGCAATTCCTCAGTTATTAGGGAACATATAATTCCTGATGAAATTTAATAACACCCGATAGGTGGGACATTCTTGTCCCGCCTATATCGGAGGCGGGGTTAGACCTGCAGCAGGCCCCGCCTATCGACTTCTCCTATCAATAAAATTACCAAAATAACCGAGTGGTTACGTGTAACTTTTCAATTTCCTTGACAATTCCTTCAAAATGGATAGAATTCAAAGAATTGTATCACTTTAGCTCTTTGAAAAAAGAATAAGCTGGCAATTTAAGATCTCGTCCGTTGACCGAGCTTTCAATGCCTCTTTTGCGGTAGAGAGGATGATTTCTACCGGGTTGTGACCTTGGAGTTGGGCGGATCGGAACAGGGTCATCAGGATCGACTGGGTTTGGGCACCCTGGTCGGACCGATTTTGTTGGGATACCTTTCGGGTGAGGACGGGAGATCTCATCTGTTGCTCCGCATGATTATTATAAGGGCTCACCCCTTCATACTCCAGAAAGG
>JAGXTA010000086.1 GCA_018333535.1 Deltaproteobacteria bacterium
CCTTTCTGGAGTATGAAGGGGTGAGCCCTTATAATAATCATGCGGAGCAACAGATGAGATCTCCCGTCCTCACCCGAAAGGTATCCCAACAAAATCGGTCCGACCAGGGTGCCCAAACCCAGTCGATCCTGATGACCCTGTTCCGATCCGCCCAACTCCAAGGTCACAACCCGGTAGAAATCATCCTCTCTACCGCAAAAGAGGCATTGAAAGCTCGGTCAACGGACGAGATCTTAAATTGCCAGCTTATTCTTTTTTCAAAGAGCTAAAGTGATACGGATCTTTTAGTCGCAGCAACTCTTACTTCCAGCTTTTTGTTTTTTCTTTCAATACGGGGATTACATTCTGGAAGTCATCTACGATTCCATAGTGAGCGACGCCGAAGATGGGGGCGCGGGGGTCTTTGTTGATGGCGATGATCGTATCTGATCCCTGCATGGCTGTGACATGCTGGAAGGCGCCGCTGATGCCGATGGCAAGATAGACTTTCGGCTTGACGGTCTTTCCGGAAATGCCCACCTGACGCTCTTTGGGAAGCCAGTTCCGGTCCACTACAGGTCTGGAGCAGGAGATCGTTCCTCCTAAATTCTTTGCCAGTTCTTCAAACAATGGAATATGTTCCGGTCCTCCGATCCCCTGTCCGACAGAGATAAGAATCTCTGCCTGTGTAATATCCTCACCTGTAATAGGGGCTTCGATATATTCGATGAACTTCTTGACATCGACCATCCCTTGAAGAGGAGAAGATTCCATCACGATCCCGCCCTTTTTCTCGCCGACCATTTTGGGGCTGAAGACACCCGGCCGGATGGTTGCGATGTATCCTTTAGATTCTCTTAAGGAGACGCTGGCATTAACTTTTCCACCGTAGATGGAGCGGGTAGCTTTTAACCTGGCGCCTTCGAATGAGAGGCCGATGCAATCCGTAGCAAGAGGAAATTCCATTTCAACGGAGAGACTTGGCGCCAGGTCCATCCCCAAAGCTGAGTGGCCCATTAAAAGAAGGCAGGGTTGGTATTTTGAGATGAGTGAGGAGAGGGTCTGTTGATAGAGAATAGAGTTAAAATTTTTCAGATTCTCATCCTCAACGACAAGAACCTTTGGCGCTCTTGTAGCCAGGTCTTCGGCAAAGCTTTTCACATCATGGCCCAGGAGGATAGCCGCAAAAGATGTTCCTTGCTGGTTGGCTAACTTCTCTCCGAGTCCGAGCATCTCATAGGTGAGATCTCGGATCTGTCCCTGCCGGTGTTCGACTAAAACGAATATTTCTAACATCTCTCTACCTCCATACCAACCAGGAATGATGGAATATTGGAATGATGGAATAATGGGTTAAAAGCCAAAACCAAAATGTGCTCCTTGCACTATTCACTCTCTTTCATCAACCCAGTATTCCAATGTTCCATCATTCCACCATTCCTTTTCTGTTATCCTTTTTTCTTCTTAATGATCTCTGTCAACTGCCCTACAACTTCTTCAGGGGTGCCTTTCAATATTTCTGCCATCTTTCCGGTCGGGGGGAAAGATACCTGGTCGATCGTCGCATCAAGAGGTGCTTTTGAGGTGAATCCTATTTCCTCAAGTCCAACCTCTTTGGTCTCTTTATCCTCAGCATCCAGGATGGCAGAGAGGGAGACGTATTTAGGCTCATTGATTCCCGTCTGAATCGTCAGGACGGCAGGGAGTTTCACTTCCAAGAGTTCTTCGATGCCTCCCTCCAATTCTCTTCGGACTTTTGCTTTCCCATTCTCGACCTCAATATGGGTTACGATGGAGGCGTGCGGAAGGCCTAAAAGTTGGGCCAGTGCGACTCCGACCTGTCCCCAGCCATCATCTTCTGCCTGAACGCCCGTCAATATGAGATCGAAGGATTGACCCTTGGTCGCCTGGGCAAGAATCTTTGCAATCAGATGACCATCCGAAGAGGAGGGCGCTTCTATTCTGACCGCCCTGTCCGCGCCCATCGCCAGGCACCTTGTCAAAACCTCTTTTGATTCTTCAGGGCCGATTGTCAGGACAATGACCTCACCTTCGTACTTTTCCTTGAGAAGAACAGCCTCCCTAACGGCATAACCGTCCCAGTCATTGAGGGCGAAGACCAGATTATCCTTTTTAATATCCTTTCCATCCTTCTCAATAAAGATATCCGCCTCGGCTGTCTTTGGAATTCGTTTAACACATACGGCAATGTTCATTGGATCCTCCCGATGAATAAGAAATCCGAAATTCAAATATCGTCATGCCAGAGGCAGATTCACCTCTGGCGGAAAATCCGAAACAAATCCAAAATTCTAATTTCAAAAATTCTAAACTTGTTTTCTGTTTGGGAAATTGGCATTTTGGACATTCGTGCTTGTTTCGAATTTCGTGCTTCGAGATTCGAATTTATTGCACTTCCAATGCTTCCATCACCAACTCCGCAATATCTTTTACGACAATCTGCTCTGCTAATCCAGAGGTTTTGACAGAATCTTCAAAGGTCAGGAGACAGAAAGGGCAGGCCGTGGCGAGGGTCTTTGCGGCTAAGGCGACAGCCTCCCTGATCCGGATCTCTCCATTTCGTTTTCCCTCTGTTCCCCCTTCGGCCCACATCCTTCCCCCTCCACCTTCGCAGCAGAGACTTCTCTCCCTCGATCTCTCCATTTCAATAAAATCACATCCTGGGATGGAATTGAGAATCTTTCTTGGCTCATCAAAGACCTTGTTCTGCTTTCCAAGAAAACAGGGATCATGATACGTAACGGATATTCCCAATTCTTTTGAAAGATGAAGTTTTCCTGCCTCGATGAGATCAACCAATACCTGGGTATAGTGTTGGACCGGAATATTCAGATCCGGGTATTCGTTTTTAAAGGCATTATAGCAGTGAGGCGAGATGGTGATGATCCTCTTCACTCCCAACTTTTTAAAGAGGGCGGTATTGTCCTTTGCCAGCTTTTTGAAGAGGGCCTGCTCTCCCATCCTCCGGATTTCATTGCCGCAGCAGGATTCCTTCTTTCCGAGGATGGCAAAATCGACCCCTGCCTTTTGAAAGATTCTGACGAGCGAGGTGGAAACGCTCTGAACTCTTGGATCATAAGAAGGGGCACAGCCCACATAGAATAGGGTTTCCGATGTTTCTTCACCGAAGATCTTCACTCCGAGGTCCTGTGCCCAATCCGCCCTTCGATCCCGGAACCGTCCCCATGGATTCCCTTGCAGCAGGGTATTTTCAAGGGCATCCCTGATGGTGGAAGGAACCTCTCCCTTATTGGCGAGGAAGTTTCTGATCCCCATTATGAGTTCGACATTTTTCACTCCGGAAGGACATCGAAGACTGCAGGTGGAGCAGGTCGTACAGGCCCATAACTCGGCCCTTTTAGAGATTGAAGAGAAATTATCCGTAAGATGGGTCTCCCTGACGAGCCTCCTCATATTAAGGGGAGAACGGAATTTGACCGGACAGCCTCCGGTGCAAGTCCCGCACTGGATACAGATGTTGAGTTGGTAATCGTGGATAAAAGTTTTAGGGTCGATCTTCATAAGAAACAATTTCAAATGTCAAATTTCAAAGGAAATCCAAACTTAATAGACTTGTAAAAAGCCGTCACTCCGGTGAAAACCGGAGTCCAGAAGACTTATAATTACTTAAAAAAACTGGATTCCGGCTTTCGCCGGAATGACAGTCAAGGGCATTTTTGACATTCAGTCATTTGTCATTGATTTGACATTTGGGTTTTGAGCTTTGACATTAAATTCTTTTTCAACCAAACTGTCTACTTCAGCCAGCACCTGATTGTGTGTAAAGTGGTTCTGCCTGGCCGCCTTATTGGGGCAGATGGCCGTGCAAGCGCCACAGCCCTTGCAGAGCGCTTCATTGACAGAAGAGATTCCCTTCATCTCAAGAAATTCGATGGCCGAATGAGGGCAGATCTCTATGCATAACTTGCATCCTGCGCAAAGCTCCGGATCGATCGTTGCGATGGTCGGTTCGACTTCGATCTCCCCTTTGTTGAGCAGGGACATCACTTCTGCGGCTGCGGCAGATGCCTGGGCCACGGTATCGGGAATGTCTTTTGGGCCCTGGCAGCATCCCGCTAAAAAGACCCCATCGACCTGGGTGGCCACCGGCCTGAGCTTGGGATGGGCCTCCATGAAGAAACCATCCGCGCTACGGCTGATTCCAAATGTCTGGGCAACCTTCTCAGCATCATGACGTGCCGTTAGACCTGTTCCCAGTACCACCAGATCGACCGGAATTTCCACAGCAGTTCCTAACAGTGTGTCTTCAGCGGCGACCACAAGACGGCCATCCCTCTTAAAAATCTCAGAGCCCTTTCCGCGGATAAAGAAGATTCCCTCCTCACGGACCCTCTTATAAAATTCCTGATAACCTTTCCCAAAGGCATTGATGTCGATATAGAATTCGTAAATCTCAGCGCCGGTCTTCTCCTTTGCCAGGTGAGCCTGCTTCATCGAGGCCATACAGCAGATTCTGGAGCAGTGGAGGTTGGTGTTTTCATCCCGGCTTCCGATGCAGTGGAAAAAAGCGATCGCTTTGGGAACGGTTCCGTCCTTGAGTAATATCTCTCCACGGTTAGGCCCGGAAGGGCTTGACAGCCTTTCGAATTGGAGCCCTGTGAGGATGTTGTCATAGACTCCGTATCCATACTGTGGGAGAAGATGGGGATCGAACGGATCATACCCGGTTGCGATGATGATTGACCCCACTTCCTTCTCGATTACTTCTTCTTTCTGTTCAAAATCGAGCGCCCCTGCCTTGCAGGCTTCGACGCATGTTTTTTTACATTTCCCTTTGCTTAAAAGAAGACAGCTCTCTTTATCAACGACGGCCTTCAAAGGGACAGCCTGGGGAAAGGGAATGTAGATGGCTCTGCGCCTTGCCATGCCTTCTTCGAATTCCGATGGCACCCCTTTTTTTAATACACACGCTTCAACACAGTCCCCGCAACCCGTGCATTTAATGAAATCGACATAGGTGGGATTTTTCCGAATTTTCGTTTTAAAGTTCCCGACAAAACCCGTGACTTCTGTGACTTCCGAGTTGACAAGAAGCTCGATCTGTCTGTTTCTGGCCACCTCCACGGTTCTGGGAGTGAAGATGCAGGAAGAGCAGTCGAGGGTCGGGAAGGTCTTATCGAGCTGGGCCATGTGACCGCCGATGAAAGGAGATTTTTCAACCAGGGTGACCTTCATCCCTCCGCCGGCAATGTTCAGGGCGGCCTGAATTCCTGCGATTCCTGCTCCGACGACCAATACAGAGGGTTGGATTCCAAACTTTCTCGGCGTCAGGGCTTCTTGTCCTAAAACTCTGGCTACTGCGGCTCGAAGAATATGACGGGCTTTTTCCGTTGCCTTTCCCCGGTCGTGATGAACCCAGGAACATTGCTCACGGATATTGGCGATATTGAGAAGATAGGGATTGATCCCTTCTGAAGAGAGGAGGTTTCTGAAGGTGGCCTCATGCATCCGGGGGGAGCAGGCCGCAATGACGACCCTATCGAGAGAGAGTTCCCTGATATCTTTTTTGATGAGGTCCTGACCCGGATCCGAACAGAGATAGCGATAGTCCCGTGCCATCTTCACCCCGGGCAGAGCGCTTGAGAAGCGGACAAGTTCTTCGCAATCCACAGTTGCTGCGATATTGGTTCCACAGTGGCAGATATAGACACCAATGTTTTTTTTCATTAGGCGTAGGACTAATCCAATGTCAAATGTCAAAGCTCAAAGTTCAAAGGAAGGTCAAATTTCAAATCCCAAACTTAATGCATTTTGACATTGGGCATTTGTCATTGATTTGACATTTGGATTTTGACATTTGAACTTTATTCTTTTCAGGTGACTCCCAGAATCTTGCGGCCGATCATCATCTTGTCGATCTCTTTTGTCCCTTCATAGAGTTCGAGTATTTTAGCCGCACGGTAGAAGCGCTCAATCGGATAATCTTCAAGGTAGCCATAACCACCGTGAAGCTGAAGCGCCTCGTCCACCACTCTTACCGCCACATTGCAGGCCCACCACTTCGCCATGGCCGCTAACTGGGAATCCACGTTTCCCCGGTCGAGGTTCCAGCAGGTCTTGTGGACAAGAGATCGGGCCGTCTCAATGAGTGTTGCCATTTCAGCGATCTTGAACTGGGTGACCTGAAAAGAGGCGATTGTTTTACCGAACTGTTTTCTTTTTTTCACATAATTGATTGCTTGCTCCATGGCGCCTTGGGCAAGGCCCACCCCGTGGGCAGCGACGTAGGATCTGGAGTGATCGAAAAATTTCATCAACTGGGAGAACCCGTTTCCTTCAACACCGATTAGATTCTCCTTGGGGACCCTTACATTATTGAAATAGATGTTGGCCGTATCCGAGGCTCGGATTCCCATCTTTCTGTGAATCCGGTCTGCTTTATATCCGGGCCTGTCCGTTTCAACCAGAAGAATGCTGTGCCGCTTCGATCTCGAGGTCTCTTCGGGATGAGTCAAACAATAGACCAGAACGAAGTTGGCCACCGTTCCATTGGTGATCATCACCTTGTTGCCATTGATCACATATTCCTCCCCTTCTTTTTTGGCAGTGGTGACAGCGGAGGCCGTGTCGCTTCCGGCTTCGGGTTCGGTAATCGAAAAACCCATGATCCAATCCCCTTTGACCAGGGGAGGGAGGTACTTCTTCTTCTGCTCCTCTGAACTGAAGAACTGCAATTCCTCGGCGCCAAATGTGAGGGAGGAAAATACCTGTCCGAGGCCAGGGTCCACCCTCCAGAATTCTTCCAGGATGGTGGCATGCTCAAGAAAGCCCAGTCCGAGTCCCCCGTTCTCCTTTTTGATAAAGACGCCGATGAAGCCGAGCTGAGCGGCTTTTTTGATGAGATCCCTCGGAAAATCCTCTTTGATCTCGCACTCCTGAGCTACTGGCGCAATCTCACCTTCAGCAAACTCCCGCACTGCCAGACGAATCTGTTTTTGGCGATTGGTTAATTCAAAATCCATAAAAGGTCTCCTGTGAAGTATGTTTTATAGTCTCATAAAAAGTCTGAAAAGAAGGTTTCCTGTCATTCCTGCGCAAGCAGGAATCCAGTCTTTTTAGTGGATTAGAATTCTCTGGATTCCCGTTTTTACGGGAATGACCTTTTTATAATTTCACCCAATGTCATTATAAAATGAACCTTCCCCGCTTACAATTTCCCGAGGAGGTGGCTTGCCACCGTATTCCGCTGCATCTGTCCAGTTCCTTCGAGGAGCCAGGAGGCGAGGGCATCCCCTAAATAACCCGCGATAAACTGTTCCTCAAAAAGGCCATATCCCGCGAAGATCTGCATCGCCTTCAGAGAGACATCGATGGCGGTCAGGGTACATTTGACCTTTGCCTGCAAAGAGGTGGCGACGTCCATCTTTCCCTGGTCGATCAACCAGACGGCTTTATAAGCTAACAGGGCCGCGGATTCGATTTCCTCCGACATCTCCACGATCATATGGGAGATGTTCTGAAACTTACCGATCTTTTGGCCGAACTGCTCACGGGTTTTGGTATGCAAGAGCGCCCGATCGTAAACCCCTCTTGCAAGGCCAACGGCCTCGTTGGCAATCTCGGCTCTCCCCTCATTTAAAGCCTCCATGATATAGGTGAAGCCATGATTCTCTTTCCCGAGGAGGTTATTCTTATGCACCTTTACGTCTCGAAATTCAATACTGCATGAGGAGGTGGTTCTCAGGCCAATCTTCTCTCCGAGATCGAGTGCGGTCACGCCTTCCTGTTCTCTCTCCACGATGAAACCACTGATCCCACGGTAGGCAGGGGCGTCCGGGTTCGTCTGGGCAAAGACGGTGTAGAAATCGGAAATGTCCGCATTAGTGATGAAGGTTTTATTGCCGTTGAGGATGTATTCATCCCCCTTTCTTTCGGCACGGGTCTCGAGATAACGGATGTCACTCCCGTGATTCGGCTCTGTCACGGCAATCGAAGAAACAGCCTCGCCTTTTGTCAGCCTGGGAAGGTATTTCTTCTTCTGCTCTTCGTTCCCAAACCTCAGAAGGGTTTTGGCAGGGATGGAGCCGAGGCTGAGCGCCATTCCAATTCGGTTATCGTAGCGGATCATCTCTTCCATCACCAGGCAATAGTCGAGCAGGGGCAATCCCTGTCCCCCTAATTCCTTGGGGTAGTATGAGGCAAGATAACCATTCTGTCCCGCCTTTTTATAAATTTCCCAGGGGAACTGCTTCTTCTTCGCCAATTCGAGCGTGACCACAGGGTCGCATTCGCCTTTCATAAATTCGCGGATGGCTTCTTTCAAAAGCCGCTGTCGGGATGTCAGGCTAAAATCCATAATCATTTTCTCCTTGAAATGGGATCTTATTGGGAATCTATCCTGAATCGTTCACTTTAAATCCATTCTTTCAAAACCTGCCGGGCGATGACCAGCCGCTGGATCTGGTTGGTCCCTTCGAAGATCTGGGTCAATTTGGCATCGCGAAACATCCTCTCCGCATCTGATATTTTTAAGGAACCATATCCATCCAAGATATGAAGGGCATCGATGACTTCAGCAGTGATCTTCATGGCGGCATCCGCCGCAAAACACTTTGCCATGGAGGCGAGTTTCGTATTGCTCTTCCCCTCATCGTTCAGGATGGCGGCGCGATAGACCAGCCCGCGGGAGGCCTCGATGAGAGTGGCTGAATCCGCAATGATTGCCTGAAGGATAGGGAGTTCCTTCACGGGCTGCTGAAGGTTCTGTTTTTCCCTTACGGATTGAAGAAGCGTCTCAAGGGCGCCTTCGGCGATTCCCAATGCCTGGGCGGCAATGGCAGGACGAGACATGTCGAAATCTTTCATGGCGATGAAGAATCCTTCTCCCTCAATGCCCAACAGATTTTCGGCGGGAACTTGCACGTTGTCCAGAAAGACTTCCGTAGTATTTGACCCTCTCTGCCCGAGTTTGTGTTCAGTCCGGCCGACCGAGAGCCCCTGAAACCCCCTTTCGACAAGGAAAAAAGAACTCTTCTCCTTTTCTTCGGAGGTCTTGGCCAGCACGGAGTAGATCCCCGCCACTCCGCCGCTGGTGGCAAAGCATTTGGAGCCGTTGAGAAGGTAATAGTCGTCCACCCTCTTTGCTGTGGTCCGGATGCCCGAAACATCCGAGCCGGCAGAAGGCTCCGTCACCAGGTAGGCGACCAGTTTTCGTCCCTTGCTCATCTGAGGCAAGTATTTGCGCCTCAATTCAGCGGAGCCGCCGTGAATGATCGGAAAGCTTCCGACCGCTTGAATGATCAACAGGAGCCCGGAAGAGGCGCAATATTTTGCGATTTCCTCCACCGCAATGCATAAAGCCGCTGTCTTGTTTTTGCCTATCCCTCCATATTCTTCCGGAAAAGTTAGAGTGAGCAGTCCGAGTTCCCATAAAAGGGATTCCACTTCCCGGTTAAAAAATTCTTCTTCATCAACGATGGGAGCCTGGGGAGCGATCTTTTCCCTGGCCGCCTGAAGGATTCTGTCTCGGAACACTTTTAATTCTTCTGTTGGGATGAGACTTGTTGGGTCAAACATCCTTCCTCTTTCTAACTCCTGGGCTTTATTTTTCGCTTCTTTTCGAAACCCCTTAATCCCCCGCAGAGAATATCGCCGATAATTTCCGAGAGATGTTGGGGGGTAATGGATCCCCTGGGATCATACCAGTAGTAGATCCCGTTACATGTCCCGAACAGGATAAAGGCAATCGTTTTGAGCTGGTCTTTTGGAATATTTCCCTCAAAGTAGTTGAATAGGATGTCACTGACGATTTGATGGTATTGCCTCTCCTTGTCCGCGATGACCTTAAAGTATTCCGGAGGGAGGAGGTGGGCCTCATGGATGACGGTCTTGGCTTCGGAGACATACCGGGCATAAAATTGGATATGGCGGGAGATGAAATACTTTATTTTTGAAAAACAGTCCTCAAATCTTTTAAGCTCCTCCTCCAACCCCTTCAGCAGAAGGTCCATGAAGTTGGCCGAGATGAAAAAAAGGATCTCATTTTTGCTTGAAAAGTAGTGGTAGATCCCTCCCTTGCTCAAATGGGCCGCACTCGAAACATCGTCCATGCTCGTCTCGAGATAGCCCCTCTCATTAAAGAGTTTGGCCGCCGATTTGGCAATTTTCTCCATTTTGCCAAGTTCTTTTTGACTCAATCCTGTCCAGTCTTTTTCCATCATGATCCCCGAAGGTTAGGGTAAAAAAACCGACTATTTGGTTTAAATCCGACCAGTCGGTCGAATTCTAACCAAAATGAAAAGCTTTTGTCAAGGGAAAAATAGAGATTTCTAAAAAATCCTTCATAACGGGTTCGTCACCCCCGAACGATGAAAATGGCCCCTGTATTATCCTCCCCCTTGATGGGGGAGGATAAAGGTGGGGGTGGACATGGCTTGTTTCTCCCTCACCCCGGCCCTCTCCCTCCAAGGGAGAGGGGGATAATCTGGGTTATTTTCTGAACAATTGCCCATGGCCGTTAGGCCACGCTCACAAACCATGAAAATCCCCCTCAGTCCCCCTTTTTCAAACTGATCGTGTCCCATAAGTTGGGGGGCTGGACACAAGGGGAGAACTGTGTTATAGATAGGCCGTGCGGATATGCGGCCAGGAGTTTAGCGACGAAATTTGTGACCGAATCCGGGCTACCATTGAATCGGAGCCGACGATATCGCGTCGGGCATTGTCGTTGCGCGTCTGCCAGTGGCTCAACTGGAAGAGTCCCAATGGCAAGCCGAAGGAGATGAGCTGTCGGG
>JAGXTA010000087.1 GCA_018333535.1 Deltaproteobacteria bacterium
AAGTTCCCTTCCTCGATTATTACTGAACCATAAACTGGGTTACCGATGTATTGACACATCTTAAAACCAATTCTGGGTAACCTATGTTATGGCATTTGGGATATAGTCGTTAAAAAAAGAAATGTTCGGTTTGCTCGCACTCCCTAATCAACCATAAAGATAATTGGGACATTGTCAACGTAAAAAAGTCAAAATAATTGGAAATCAGGCCTCGACCTAAAAATCACTATCAAATCTGATGCCGATTTCTTCCTGCAATATGTAACAAAAACAGAATCCAACGTAGCCTTTAAGTGGAAATCAACAACCTGGGTTGAAAAAATGAAACCTCCCTCTTCTCAAAAAGTGAGAATTGGTGTATAGTAGAGGTCAAAAAGGTCCGTTACGACGCCGATTGGTTTCCGCGCAAAAATTTTAATGAATGCGGCAGAGTTCTCGAGGAAGAGGCACAGTGATAGAAAAGCAAGGAGGAATAGTTAATGAATCCGGAACTACTTGAAATCGAGCGAAAAGCGATCCACCTTCCTATTAAAGAACGGGAAATCCTCGCCGAGCGGCTGATTCAGAGCGTAGAGGGTGTACCGTTGACTGAAGTGGAGGAGGCATGGGTCAAGGAGGCAGAACGGCGATTTAAGGCTTGGAGCCGAGGCGAACGGAAAGGTGTTTCAACAAGGCGTGCATTCAGGCAAATTCGAAAGGATCTCGGCTGGTGAAATTAATCTTTGACCCCGAGGCTCTGGTTGAGATGCGTGAGGCAGCAGCCTTTTATGAAGACTGTAAACCTGGGTTGGGGCGTTCTTTTCTGGATGCGGTTGAGGTTGCTTCGGCTGAAATCGTGAAGTACCCACGCATGTGGCGCAAGATCAAGGGACGATTTCGGAGATACCTTGTTCAGCGGTTTCCTTACGGAATGATTTATACCCCAATTGAGTGAAAAATTATTGCTTGATTGAGCTGTAAGCATGATAGCGAGACTATTTAAAGGTTTGTTAAACCCCATATTAAAATCCCCCTTATTCCCCCTTTTCCAAAGGGGGATAATAATAAGTCCTCCCCTTTGGCAAAGGGGAGTTAGAGGGGATTTTGTCAAAATATTTTCACTCGATTGGAGTTATACTATGCAGGGGGACGTGATCTACGTAGCGGCCGTCATGCACCTAAAGAGAAAACCAGACTACTGGTATGGGAGACAGATGGTTCCAAGAGAGAGGGGGGCCACGAATAGATCTTAACCCTCTTTTTCCAAGGGACCCATCCATTATTCTCTATCCCTGTAACAACTTCTTCCTGAAAGAGTGATTCCTGAATATTTTCCACAATCAACATTCCAAACGAAAATGTTGACATACTACTCCTTTTTTCATATATTCAACTCACCCCAAAACAAATTCTCATTGCAAGAAATTAACTGCAGGGGTTGTTGCCAAGATTGACTCTTAGGCTCAGATCAAAGGGGGGGCGATTGTCGCTCATATTCGAGTGGGATGAAAAGAAGGCGGATGACAATTTAAGGAAGCATGGGGTGAGCTTCGATGAAGCAAAGACAGTTTTCAATGACCCTTTTTCGGTAACGATTTATGATCCAAATCGTTCAAGCGACGAGGAGAGGTATATCGACATTGGATTGTCTTCAAAAGGAAGATTAATTGTGGTATCATATAGTTAGAGAGGTGAGAAGA
Source organism: Deltaproteobacteria bacterium (assembly GCA_018333535.1). Classification (GTDB taxonomy): domain Bacteria; phylum Desulfobacterota; class BSN033; order BSN033; family UBA1163; genus RBG-16-49-23. The sequence continues at coordinate 1,680 of JAGXTA010000087.1, forward strand.
TACGTATTATCAGCGGCAGGGAAGCCACAAGGAAGGAACAGGGAGAATATGAAAACAAGTAAGAAAAGTAACGAAGTTAATGAAATGAGAGAAGAATACGATTTTTCTGGCGGGGTCCGGGGAAAGCATTTTGAAGCCTATCGAAAAGGGCATACCGTCAAAATTGGCAAGCGGGACGGATCAGTTGAAGTGCATTACTTTACTCAAGAAGATGGAGCAGTTATGCTTGACCCCGACGTAAAAAAGCATTTCCCCAACTCCAATTCCGTTAACAAGGCCCTTCGTTCTCTTATTCAGGCACATTGATTTGCCTTTTTTTATGTTTCAGACCGTAACCATTGCATTGTAGAAAGATACCGGAGTCAATATTAGGAATCTCTTTATTATGAACCCAGGAAACCATAAATAAAGAATTTGGGTTTTAGAATTTGAATCTTTCCTGCCTTCTTGGCTTCCTTATGAGGTGTTATTCGCATCCCCTATATAGGGTTCCTTGATTAATCAATTCCTACAATTCGTTTGGCCCAGCGTTTTTTCTGTTCCAGATTTCCAAGTCGTCCATACATGACCTTCTGGGTCTGGGGGGAGCCTGCGCCATGCATGGACTCGATCAGGGCGGTCCCTCCGCTCATATTTTCGATGAGCCTGAGAATTTTCATACGGTCTTCAACGGGAATTCCTTTGACGCCTGCTAAATATTTTTTTACATAGCGTCCCACCTCACTGCTCTCCAGATCGCCCTGGAAGGGCATGGTGGCAACAATACCGCCGGCTATATCATGGGCTAAGCGCGAGATTTCATAGATATGACGCGTGACATTATGTTTGGTTGTATTTGCCAAAAGGGGGTCCGGATAATAGGCTCCTGACGGGGTTTTATATCCCATGGCTGAGCAGGCGACCGATCCTGAATAAATCGTCTCAGCCAGATGAATCATCTCTGCCAGTTTTTCTTTAACGTGAGAAGCAGCGGCTGTCCCCTGATACTCTGCGGCCAATGCCGTGGCCCCCACCAGTATGTCTGAGACCCCTCCCTTGCATCCTCCATAATTCTGCCGGTGTAATGTAGCAAAACGTTCCACCAATAGTCCTGCCATGTCATATTCTCCGCAGAGAAAAACCCGGTCCCAGGGGACAAAGACATTTTCAAAGACGATGAGCGCCTCTCCGCCCACAGCCCCGAAAGGATTGCCGGCATCGATCCCCTGCTCAAACTTCCTTTCTTCATTGGTCTGGCGGCCAAAGATGAGAATGACACCGGGTGTGTTGAGCGGAATGGCACAGGAGAGGGCATAGTCCCGGTCCTCCTCCTTCATGGCCTGGGTGGGCATGATCAGGATTTCATGGGAATTGATGCCCCCGGTCATGTGGGCCTTAGCTCCACGAATCACAATTCCATCGGAGCGACGTTCGACCACATGGGTGAAGAGATCCGGGTCTGCCTGTTTTGTGGGAGGAAGAGACCTGTCTCCCTTGGTGTCGGTCATTCCGCCTACAACCATCACATTGCTCTCCTGGACATGGAGAAGGTATTTTTTAAATCGCTCGAAGTAGTCGGTTTTATGTTTCTGATCCAGATCGTAGGTGGTCATATAGACCGAATTCAGGGCGTCAAACCCAACGCATCGTTGAAAGCAGGAGCCTGTCTCATGCGCGATGAGGCGAAGCATCTGAACCTTTTTGATCAGATCATCCACGCTCTGATGGATATGGGTGAAACGGTTGATTCTCTTTCCGGTGAGATGGGAGATAGCGGTCATCAAGTCCTCATGCTCCGGACGGAGGGCCAGTTCATAGGTGAGGGCTGCGGATTCAATGTGCGGCCGGAGGGCAGGGTGCTCGGTGACATCCTCCACCCGTTTTCCGTTGTAGTAGACCGCATGATGAAGGTCTTTCAGACTCTGGAGGTAATCCTCTTTGGTGACAATGCGTTTCATGGTTTTCTCTCCTCTCAAAAAGCATAGCGCATAGGTGACAACGTTCAAGACATCGTAGACAGAAATAATGGTCACGACATCGTGGACACACAACTTTGAAATTATGTACCCAACGATGCCGTGACGCAAATCGAATAGCTCATCGCATTTGATACTTGTATTCTTCGACCTGGATCGTATCCAGAAAGAGCTTTAGCTTTTGTTCTTTGACATCGATAATAGCCACAACGTATTCGTACTGGGTTTCCGGTGGAGCGGAGAACATTTCACCGAAGATGTTCAACCGGCAGTCGCTTCGGATGAATCTCAC
>JAGXTA010000088.1 GCA_018333535.1 Deltaproteobacteria bacterium
CCCGGCACCGGTACCGGAAGACGACTGACTCCATAACGCTCTCCTTGCTCCTGGAGAACGTTATACAACATTGTTGAATCTGACGCCAGCTTTTTCTTTATTCGGTTGTCAAAGAGCTTTTTTCAAAGAGCTAAAGTGTTACAATAATTCTAAAACCATTCTGTTCCAACAATCGAACAAGCTCACTAAATTTCATATGACCTTTTTAATTCAAAATATATAATATTCTAAAGAATTTGTCACAGGTGCGGAAATCTACAACCTCTTGCCAACTTCTGCAAACCACCCTTTTCAACTATTTTATAATACCACCCACTTTGATTCAACTTTACCCTTTCGTCCATTTTAGCAAAAGGGTTGGGGGGATTACAATTCATAAATATGGGTTATTTTTTCTGTTTCGTTTATATTCGGAGCAAAGCTCCTTATATCTGAAACAGGTGACGATATGGTCATTGACAATGCCTGTGGCTTGAAGATGGGCATAAATGATTGTCGAACCTACGAATCGGAAGCCTCGCTGAATCAAGTCCTTGCTGATTTGATCCGAGAGCGAAGTTCTGGCGGGTATCTCAGAGAGTTTTTCCCAGCGGTTGACGATGGGTTTGTCATTCACGAAACTCCAGATATATCGATCGAAACTGCCGAACTCTTTTTGAATGGCAAGAAAACATTTAGCGTTATTGATCGAAGCCTCAATCTTTCTCCGATTCCTTACGATTCCGGCATTGGATAATAATTTCCTTATCTTTTGATCATTATACTTTGAAACCTTAACAGGATCGAATTGATCATAGGCTTTTCGATAATTTTCTCTTTTCATGAGGATGGTAGACCAGCTTAAGCCAGCCTGGGCAGATTCGAGCACCAAGAACTCAAAATGCTTCTTCTCATCATGGACTGGAGTCCCCCACTCCTCATCGTGGTACCTGAGATAGATTTCATTGGTTGTCCGCCAGGGGCATCTCTTCACATCAACTCCGGGGCTCTTTCTCTCAGCCTTTGTTGTTGAAGTTTTCGGGTTTCAGTTTCTTCTGGACACCTGAGGCATAGACGATGATGGCGGATTCTCCGTCGACCGGGCATTTGTTTTCGCAAATGCCGCAGCCCGTGCATTTCTCCTCTTTCACGATGGACCGTTTCTTATCATCGCCTACAATGGCGTGATAGGAACACTGCTCATTACAGACGAGGCAGATTTTATCCGTGTCATAGGCAATACACCGGGTCTTGTCAATATGGGCCACCCCGATCTGAATGAGGCGTTTCTCTTCAATAGAGAGGGGTCGAATGGCCTCGGTTGGACAGACCTTTCCGCAAAAATTGCAAAACTCCTCACAATATCCGATGCGAGAAACCAGCCTGGGCGTATAGAGACCTGCCAGACCCGCTTCCAAAAATGTCGATTGAAGGGCATTGTTGGGACAGACCTTCAGGCACTCTCCGCAACCCGTGCAGACAGCGACAAACTCTTCTTCCGGTAAAGATCCCGGAGGACGGACCAGCCGGTTATTCTTCAAACCGCTCTCCGACTGGAGCGGATTGGTCTTGATCATCAGCGCGGAAACGCAGCCAAATGCAAACGATCCCAGGACATACCTTCTTGAGAGGTTCACTCCATCCACGGTCTTCCAACGGGGCCTATTGAAATGAAAGGAGACAGCCCCGGGCGGACATTCGAGACATTTGAAACAGGAGACACAGTCCTGCTGGCGGTAGTCCTGTGGAGCCTCCTCAGGGATGGCTCCCACAGGGCATTCTTTCACGCATTTCTGACAGTCCGTGCAATCATTGGTGACGGATCGTTTGAGAATCCGAAGCCGGGACGTGATCGAAAAAAGAGTTCCCAAGGGGCAGAGGTAGCGGCACCAGAACCTCTTTCGGATCACCCCAAGGGCTAAGATGCCGATGAAAAAGACGAAGATGAAGAGATTGACCTTAAAGACAGGCAGAGGAATGCTCGATATGAAGAAGGGATTCTTCGGAAGAAGGCTCTGAGCCTGGGGGAGAAGATGATTAAAGATATAGATCGCAGGTGGATAAAAAGAGATAATCAGGGTCCTCGTAAGTAAACTGATCGGATCGAGAAGATACATCACCTGAAACGCCATGAGACCAGCAATGATAGAGAAGATAAACACCCCGTAGCGGAACCTTCGGAGCGGTTGATCGTCGAACGCTTTTGCTCGCTTCTTTTCCCTGAAGAGAAACCGATCGAAGAAGTCGATGACCGCTCCCATGGGGCAGACCCATCCACAGAAGAAGTTACCAAGGATCACCACGAGAAGAAGCACCCCGAAGGCAGGAAGCATTCTCTCGATCAGGCCTTTATGTGTGAGTGTTGAAATGATGGCGATGAAGGGGTCGAGCCGGAGATAGAGATCGACCGGAATCTTTATCTCCATCGGAAAAGCGGTCTTGATGACCAGATAAAGAAGAAAGAGAAAGGAGAGGGCCTGAACCGTCCTCCTCAGGTAAGGGATGATCTTTGTCATGTCGCGCTGACTTTCTTGATTCGAACTTTTGCGAGATCGATTTCGCCCAATCCCAAATCAGAAGCCAGTTTAACAAATTTCACCTCCTCTGGCCTGAAAGGTTTCCCGGTCTTAGGGTGTTTAAACAGCGAGGCGGAGTAGGCATCCACCGCCACGATGTCTGTGGATGCGATCACCTCAACGGGATCTTCGGTCTTCCCGGGCCCCTTTGGACCATTCGTGGTAAGAATTCTGATGGCATCGACTACAACCAGGTCGGGTTTTCGTAGTGTAGAAATATCGGCAATGCACTGATGAAGGTCTATCTTATGGAGTAACTCCATATCCCACACAATTCCCATCAGGTTCTTCATCCCGAGGGTGAGTTCCGTAGCAAAATGCTGTTTGGGAATCGGGAGATTGATGAAAACATCTGTTTCAAGGACATCTCTAAGGACTTCAGCGGTTTTCAGTTTCTTCCCTTTCGGGATTTCAACCTTCTTATAGACATTCCTCCCGTGACCGGAGAGAACATCAGCCCCTGCCTTCTGTCCCGCCTCCTTCAATCCTGAACGGGCAAAAGCAAACTGGTAGTTGTCGCAGGTATGGTCCCAAACTGCGACCCGCTTAGCTCCTGCCTCATAACACATCTTGATCAGTGCGGAGAGGAGTTCCGGGTTATTGGTGCAGGCCTGCTCGGGTGTCCTCGCCCAGGCAATGTTCGCCTTGATTACGATCCTCTGCCCTTTCTTCACGAACCGTCCCATTCCTCCCAGGGGAGTCATGGCAGCCTGGAGAAGTTGGGAAGGGGACCCGCTCTTAGCGATGACCAGATCAGCCTCACTCGAACCATGAGCCAACGTTCCATAAAAAGGGAGCGCCTCCATGATCAAAGGGGCTGCTGTCACAGCCGCCGCTCCCTTAATAAACTGTCTTCGTGTCAGTTTCTTGCCGGGAGATTTATTCATGACTCCTCCTCATTTTGGATTAGAAATACCTGGAATTTGTAATAATTTAGCGGTTTGACATAAACTTTTTAAAATCCCTCCCACCTCCCTTTGCCAAAGGGAGGAGAAATTATTTCCCCCTTTTGACAAAGGGGGATAAAGGGGGGTTAGATAACGTTTTTAAAAGAGCTAAAGTGTTACTTGAATTTTCATTCCCCAATCCGCATTCCGAATTGACTTTAGGGTTTTATGATCAGTTGTGAAACTCCTTTATCCGTTCCGAACCAGATGCTGTTTTTATCCTCTGCCGCATAGAAGACGTTGTTGCTCAAAAGCCCATCCGCTGCGGTCAGAGGCTCCCACTGCCCGCTGGGAAGGTCATAGAGGCTCACTCCGTTATCCCTGCAGACAAGGACTTTCTCCTTGGTCACCGCAATGGACTGAATTCCCCCATTCTTCAAAGAATCGGTGGGTTCCAGCCTCTTCCATCGGTCCGATGCAGAGTCATACTCAAAGAGATTGCCTCCGATCCCGCCTGCCCAGATCCGTTGCCCAACCTTCACCAGGGCTTTGATCTCGATCTCTGTTAACCCTTCTTTCTGCGAGTAGGTTTTCCAGATATTCTTTCCTTTTTGGAGCCGGCTGATCCCACCGCTCGTAGCCATCCAGACGAAATCGGGCTCAATCAAGATCGAGTTAACAAAATTCCCGGAGAGACCGTCCTGAGTGGAATAGAACTTCTTCCACCCCTCTGTTTTCTTGTCGAGAAGGGAGAGGCCTTTCTCGGAGCCCACCCAGAGGAGTTCTCCATCCACACCGATCGCATTGACCTTCTTGGCCCGGCCGTCATTGGTGTTAAATGTCTTCCACGGGGGGCTTTTCTGGGGATGGTAGTAGGATATCCCTCCGCCTCCAAATCCATAAAAGTACGTCCCAAACCAGATGCGGTCTGTATCCGGAACAATGACGGATACATGATTGTAGGCAAGATGGTTCTTCCACCGGATGCTTTCTCCATCGTCCACTTTGACTACAGGCTCGCCTTTCGTCGTGTAATGTTTATAAATCTTCTTTGCTTTGTCGTAGAGGGTGACCCCGCCTTCATAGGTGCCGAACCACACTTCTTCTCCCTGAATGGCAATCGAAATGACCATATTGTTCGACAGCCCTTCTTTCTGCGTTATCTGCTGAAAGGAAAGAGGCCTCTTTAATGGCCCGGCCATGCAGGGCGCCGAAACGATCAGGGACAAAAAACAAAAAGTTAAGAGAGATAATAGGAAAAATCGCTTCATTTCCTCCCCTTTCTCTATAAAGAATGTTAAATTATGTCGAATCATTCTAAAATTTTCAATATCCGGTGATCAAATCTACTAAAAAAATAAGGAAAAATGCTTATTTATTTAGCTCATAAAAAAATCCCGCAACGTTTTGATATTACATCAAAATTACGCGCCCCCCTTTTCGGAGATATTTCGGGAAATTTTCTTATATATTTCAGAGAGATAGTTGATTCGTTATGAGTTACGTCAATAAGCATTTAAGGAAAATTTATATAATCCATCTTGACAATCGACCTTCGGATGATTAACTATTGTAAGATTCGATGTTTACAGAGTTTCTGAGTGTCCCCTGCCTTCAAGGGGGAGAGTTGCTAACCATTTAATTTCTAAAGGCTTTTAAGGAGGTGGTGCTTAAAATTGATCATTTAAAAAATCCGCTTCAATATCAATAGTACTCTATTTTCAGAATTTTCCAAGAAAGGAGAAGTAAGAGATGAAAATCAGGCCATTGCAGGACAGAGTAATTGTCAAAAGACTTGAAGAAGAAGAGAAGACAAAAGGTGGAATCATTATCCCCGATTCCGCAAAGGAGAAACCTCAGGAAGGAAAAGTGATCGCCGTCGGAAAAGGCAAGGTTACAGAGGAAGGGAAGGTTATCCCCCTCGATGTGAAGGCGGGTGACAGGATCCTCTTCGGCAAATACTCAGGGACCGAGGTGAAGATCGAAGGGGAAGAGCATCTCATTATGAGAGAAGAAGACATCTTAGGAATCATCGAAGGAAAATAATAGTAAAACTCAATTTTAAGAAAGAAATGGAGGGTAGTGACAATGGCAAAGGAACTGAGATTTGGTCAGGAAGCCCGTAATTCAATATTACGGGGAGTAAATATCTTAGCGGATGCGGTCAAAGTGACGTTAGGGCCCAAGGGCAGGAATGTTATTTTGGAGAAGTCCTTTGGATCTCCGACCGTCACGAAGGATGGCGTCACAGTAGCAAAAGAGATTGACCTCGAAGATAAATTTGAAAACATGGGAGCCCAGATGGTGAAGGAAGTCGCCAGCAAAACTTCCGACACGGCAGGAGATGGGACGACGACCGCCACGGTTCTGGCCCAGGCCATTTATCGTGAAGGGTCGAAGGTGGTCGCAGCAGGCGCCAATCCAATGGATGTGAAACGCGGGATTGATCTGGCTGTCGAGGAAGTTATTAAAGAGTTGAAGAAATTGAGCAAACCGACGAAGGATCAGAAAGAGATTTCTCAAGTCGGGAAGATCTCTGCCAATAATGATGAAACCATTGGGAACATCATTGCCGAGGCGATGAACAAAGTGGGCAAAGAAGGTGTGATCACAGTCGAAGAAGCGAAGGGAATGGAGACGACGCTCGATGTGGTAGAGGGGATGCAATTCGATCGAGGATATCTCTCTCCTTACTTTGTCACCGATCCTGAGAAGATGGAAGCGGTCCTTGAGAACGTCTACATCCTGCTCAATGAGAAGAAGATCTCCAACATGAAGGATATGCTTCCCATCCTGGAACAGATTGCCAAGATGGGGAAACCCCTTTTAATCCTTGCCGAGGATGTGGAAGGAGAGGCCCTGGCCACCCTGGTGGTCAACAAACTTCGCGGAACTCTTAAATGCTGCGCCGTGAAAGCCCCTGGGTTCGGCGATCGGAGAAAGTCAATGTTAGAAGACATTGCCGTCCTCACCGGAGGAAACGTCATCTCTGAAGACCTGGGGATCAAACTGGAAAATATTAAACTGAACGATCTGGGGCAGGCCAAGCGGATTGTCATCGACAAAGACAATACGACGATCGTCGATGGAGTTGGCGATAAAAAAGATATCGAGGCCAGAGTGAAACAGATCCGCGCTCAGATCGAAGAGACGACCTCCGATTATGATCGGGAGAAACTCCAGGAGCGACTCGCCAAGATCATCGGGGGGGTGGCAGTGATCAATGTCGGAGCCGCCACAGAGACAGAAATGAAGGAGAAGAAGGCCCGCGTCGAAGACGCCCTCAATGCAACCCGTGCCGCCGTAGAGGAAGGGATCGTGCCTGGAGGCGGCGTCGCATACCTTCGCTGCGTTCCCGCACTGGATAAAATGAAATTAGAAGGAGATAAGAAGATCGGGGTCGATCTTGTGAAAAGAGCCTTAGAAGAACCTATCCGCCAGATCGCCAATAACGCGGGTCAGGAAGGATCTGTGGTCACAGAGAAAGTGAAGAACGAAAAGGGATCTTTTGGATTCGATGCTGCACAGGATGAGTATACGGATTTGATCAAGGCAGGAATCATCGATCCTACCAAAGTGGTCAGGCTGGCCCTTCAAAATGCGGCTTCCGTCGCATCATTGATGATCACCACAGAAGCCATTGTGGCCGATAAGCCAGAGAAGAAAGCCCCTTATCCCCAGATGCCTCCGGGTGGTGGAATGGGTGGCATGGGCGGAATGGGTGATATGTATTAAAAACCTGAAAATATACCGGGTTAAAAAACGGTTTGGAAAAACTTCCAAGCCGTTTTTTTATTGCCTGAGCCTCTGTCTTTGAAAATCTCATGAACTTTTTTAAAGTTCGGTTGTCTAACAGGAAGCAAGCAAAAACGGGAACAAACGAACTGAGATCACTGGAACTATTGGATTCTATTTATGGAAAATAAATTTCTGCTTGCATTTGCTTTTAAAGAGATTTAATATTCTGCCTGAAGTGGAAGAGAGAGAGCTACCCATCGATTTTCGGCATCTTGAGACATTCTGTCGAGTTGCTGGTTTAAAAAGTTTTTCAAAGGCGGCGGAAGACCTCTTCCTTACTCAGCCCACGGTAAGCGGTCATATCCTCACCCTGGAAAAATCCCTGTCGATCCGTCTCTTCGACCGAACCGGAAGGGAAGTCCGTTTGACAAAGGCAGGAGAAATCTTCCACCGGCATGCCCTTAAAATCCTCGCCTCCCGCAAGGAATTGATCAATGCCCTCAGTGAATTTTCTCAGGGAATCCGGGGGGAACTCTCTCTGGGGGCAAGCACCATCCCCGGAGAATATCTCCTGCCCAAACCGATGGGCGATTTTAAAAAAGAGCATCCCCATCTGGCCATCTCTCTCAGGATCGCCGATACCAGGGAGATCGTTCAATATGTGCTGGAAGGAGTCATTGAATTCGGCTTAACAGGTGCGAAAGTAGACCACCCTTCCCTTCATTATGAAAAACATACGGAGGACGAAATCATCGTCGTAAGCCCATTCGATCATCCCCTTGGCCGAAAGAAGAGGGTGGAGATGGAGGACCTGCTGGGAGAACCCTGGATCATCCGGGAGGAGGGCTCGGGAACTCAGATGGCAGTCGAAAAAATGCTGAGGAAGAGAGGGAAGAGCCTGAAACAATTTCATGTGGCGATGGAAATGGGAAGCACCTCTTCATTAAAGGAGGGGGTGAAGGCAGGATTGGGCCTGGCCTTCATTTCAAAAAGAGCCGCAGAAGAAGAATTGAACCGGAGACTTCTCTCAAGAATTAATGTCGAGGGAATGGATTCTATCTTGCGACCGATCTATATCGTCTCATATCGCGGGAGGACGCTCTCTCCCGTTGGAATGGCATTTCTCCGGTTTCTCAGAAAGAGCAGGAGCGAGTAGGATATTCAGATGAGCTGGCTAATCACCCTGGGGATTTCCCTGTTGCTCCATTCTGTTTTTGTTCTTTTGCTCAGCCTCAATCCCTGGCCTACCCTTATGAAGGTCCGCCCCGCAGCCTATACGGTGACCCTCATGCCCGTTTCCATACCTGTGCCTGAAATTCCTCCCCCCACTGCCCCACCCGTTCCTAAGGAAGAAAAGATTAAACCCGTTGAAAAGATAAAACCCATTCAAAAACCGAAAAAGGATGACATTGTCGAAAAGGTAAAAAAGAAGGAGAGAGATAAAGAGTCCATCGATCGCCTTCACAATGCCATCGAGGAAATTCGGAGAAAGGCTGCCCTCGATGAGATACATAAGCGAGTTTCTAAACGGGAGGTGACGCCGACGCCGACGCCGTCTCCCTCCCCTTCCCCGGTCATTTCTCCTGTACCCTCTCCCACTGCCCCATCGCCAACCCCTTTCTCTGTGTCGGCACAACAGTCAAAACTGAACGAATACTACAGCCTGATATGGGCAAAGATCAAAGCCTCGTGGACCATTCCAGAGCACCTTCTTAAAGAAAGGGTTGACTTGGAGACCATTATTGTCATAATAATAGAAGTGAATGGAAAAGTTCAAAAATCATGGTTCGAAAAAAAATCGGGCAATGCGCTCTATGACCAGATGGCCATGCGCGCTATTATCAAGGCGGAGCCTTTGCCTCCCATTCCAAAAGAGTTGAACCAGGAGAGCCTGGAGATCGGAATCCGTTTTACCCCGGATTGAAAAATGGTTAAATATTTCATCTGTATTCTTATTCTTGTTTTCTCCTTCACCCCATCGGTCGAGGCAAGGGTCTATCTCGACATCAATGCTCCCACCTTTGTTCAGATTCCCATCATCCTTCCGAAGTGGAAATCAGTTGATAAAACGCCCCCGGCCCTTACAGCGAAGCTCTATGAGGTCCTGGTCAATGACCTTACCCTCTCCGGATTCTTCAAGGTGATCGATCATTCGCTTCTCCCGATCTATCTCAAAAAGAAGGAAGGCATCCCCGGCATGCTCTCCATTCAGGAATGGGCCTCTTCAGGCGGAGAGATCCTCCTCGCAGGAGAGGCAACCCTTGAAGGGGATGGCCTCAATCTAAGATTGAAATTTCATCTTGTCGATCTGGTGGAGCAGAAACACCTCGTGGGAAAACAATACGATGGGCATCTCCAGAACTTTCGAAATATGGTTCACCGCATTGCGGATGAAGTCATCTTCCACCTCACGGGCGAGATGGGGGTTCACAATACGAAAATGGCCTATGTGATCCGACAGGGAGAAAGTAGAGAGATCTTTATCGCAGACTTTGATGGCGCCAATGTGAGACCCCTGACCCAGAACCAGTCTATCAATGTTTCTCCGGTCTGGACGCCTGATAACCAGAAGATCGCTTTCACCTCCTACCTCAAGAGGAATCCGGATCTCTACCGGATCGATTTAAACGGCAAGAATCTTCAGCGGTTCTCCTCCCATCCCGGCTTGAACGTCTCTCCTTCCTGGTCGCCTGATGGGAAACAGATTGCCCTGATGATGGGAAAGGAGGGAAAATCGGACATCTATCTCCTCGACGCCAATGGTGGGAATCCGAAGAGGCTCACCGTAGGGCATGGAAATGAATCCACGCCGAGATGGTCTTCTGACGGCCAGCAGATTGTTTTTTCCTCTGACCGTTCGGGTTCGCCCCAGATCTATATCATGTCATCGGATGGCTCCAATGTCCGCCGCCTCACCTATGAGGGAAACTACAATACCAGCCCTTCCTGGTCGCCCAAGGGGGACCGGATCGCTTTCTGCGGGAGGGCAGGAGGCCAATTCCATATCTTCACCATTGGAGCCGACGGATCAGGGTTAAAAAAATTAACCCTCAATGGTAGTAACAATGAAAGCCCTTGCTGGTCGCCGGACGGCCGTTACATTGCCTTTAGTTCGACTCGACTGGGTGGAGGATCGAGGATTTATATCATGAACGCCAATGGATTCAATCAGAGGCCTCTCACGACATCGAAAGGAGGTGAATCAAGCCCGGCATGGTCCAAACGTTTTGAATAGTTCGTCATTTTAAATAATTATACATAGAGGAGGTTTACCATGAAGAGAAAAAGCTATGTCGTTTCAATCATTTTCATCCTCTGCATCGGCTTGATCCTGATGGGCTGCCCCAAGAAGACGGTCGTGAAAGATGAGCCCTCGGCCAAGGCAGAGGCGACAAAAATCGAAGCGGAACGGATCGCCAAAGAGAAGGAAAAGGAAGCCAAGGAAAAAGAAGTGAAGGAGAGGGAAGCGGCGAGGGCAAGAGAAAAAGAAGAACAGGCGAAAAGGGAATTGGAAAGGAGCCTCGTGGCCAAAAGGACGCCCGGCATCGAGGGGGAGGTCTTTGAAAGCGCTCTGCTCAAACCCATTTTCTTCGATTTCGATAGATACGATATCCGACCTGCCGATGCAGAAATCTTGAAAGGGAACTCCGCTCTCTTAAAGAAATTTCCCAATGTGAAGATTCAGATCGAAGGCCACTGCGATGAAAGAGGAACCAATGAATATAACCTTGCCCTCGGAGAGAGAAGGGCCAATAGCACAAAGAAATATCTTACATCTCTCGGAATTGCAGCGGACCGTGTCTCCACGATCAGTTACGGTGAGGAGAAGCCTTTTGACCCCGCTCACAATGAAGAGGCCTGGGCTAAAAACCGGAGAGCTCATTTTCTGATCACGGCTAAATAGGAAAGTCCTTAACAGGAGAGCCGATATGAAAAAGGATGACTGGAAGAAAGCGGGAATTGTTTTGGGGATCTTCCTCTGTCTTTCCGGATGCGCTACCACAGGCGATGTCCAGGTTCTTGACAAGGATATCCAGAGACTCGATTTACAACTGGGGCAGATCCAAAAAGAGAAGGAATCGATCAAAAAAGAGATCGAAGCCATTCGAACAGAATTGACTGCCTTTAAAAAGGAGACCGAAACAAATCACTCCTCCCTGCAGGCAGAAAACCAGAAGACTAAGGCTGACCTCTTCCTTCGCCTCGAAACCCTTCAATCTGAGATGCGGACCCTCTCCACGGGCGTAGAGGAGTATAAGCAGTTCCTCAAAACGCCTTCAAAAGAGATCTCTCGTGTGAAGGAAGATGTTGAGGTCCGGTTAAGAATCTTGGAGGAAAAGGGAAAAACCGTTGAGGAGAAAAACCGATCCTTCGATGAGAGGAACCGGTTTTTTGAAGAGAGAAACCGATTTTATGATGAACGGCTAAAGGGGATGGAGGATCGTCTCAAAGGCCTGGACGCAAAATTGACTTCGAAGCTGACGGAGATGGAGAAAGCGATCCCGCCGAAAGAGCCTCCGGCCGAGCCGAAGGCGCCCTCCACGACAGCAGGGAATCTCTACAAGGACGCTTACGAGACCTTCCAGAAGGGAGACCTGGACGGAGGCCGGAGAAAATTCGAGGCATTCCTCAAAACCTATCCTAATATGGAACTCTCTGATAATGCCCAGTTCTGGATCGGGGAAACCTACTTTCTGAAAAAAGATTTTGAGAAGGCCATTCTCGAATATGAAAAGGTGATCGTCAAATATCCAGAGGGAGACAAGGTTTCTTCAGCCCTGCTCAAACAGGGCCTGGCCTTTCTGGAATTGGGTGATAAAACAAATGCCAGAAACCTTCTGAAACGGGTCGCCGACCGGTTCCCCCAGACCGAACAGGCGGAAATAGCGAAGAAAAAATTGGAAACAATCAAGTAAATCTCGAATGTTGAGGGTGGAAAGTAGAGAGTAGATTTTTTAGCCACTTACTACTTTCCACTCTCCATTCTCCAAATACTGCTCTCCGCTTCCTAATCTCTGATCCCCCCATCGAACAGTATGCTCAGTTCTCTTTTTTACTTTTTGGGGGGGAGTGAGGCTCAAATGCTAAAAAATATAATAATTATTCTCTTTGTTCTACTATCGACAACCGTTCAAGCCGCCGATTGCAGATATAGGCCTAAGCCCTCAAAGGGAAACCCTCATCCGGAGCTTTCTCCGCAGGGGAAATGCGGCGAGATCATCGGGCAGGATGAGTTTCGTATTGATCCAAAACACCTTAAAAACCTATCGTTTAAAAGCGACCTGGCTGAGGTTTTTGTGGGCGATAAGGTGTTTTATGTATCGAAATCCGGCAAAGCGGCCCGGACTCATTTGTTTGATGGAGGGGCCGATTACTTTGAAGAAGGCCTCGCCAGGACAATATCAAGCGGCAAATTCGGGTACATGGATGAGAAACTGGCCGTCGTCATCAAGCCCGAATATGATTTCGCCTTCCCCTTCGAAAACGGCGTTGCCGTTGTTTGTAACGGATGCCGTCCCGTATCAGAAGGCGAGCATCATTTGTTAACGGGCGGCAAGTGGGGTGCCATAGATAGATCGGGTGCTGTTGTTATCCCTCTAACCTTCAGCAGGGAAGAGCTGAGAGAGAGTGTAGAGTATAAAACCCTGAAGAAGAAAAAAGAGAGAGGCAAAAGCATTAAATGAAAACCGTCTTTATCGTCGAAGTGCCTGATTCGAAAAAACCTGCCTTTCCAGAAGCCTGTGTCGTTTGCAGGCAACCTCAGGTCGAACAACTCGGAACAATTCGGATCGCCGATGAGCATGGCAGGCTCGATTTCTATTTTTATCCTTTCACAAAGGGAGAGAAGCATGAATATTCTTTAACTGTTCCGGCGCACGAGTCCTGTATCAGAGGTATCCGGAATCATTTTTTTAAGCGGTTTTTTTTGATGATGATCGCCCCGGTTTCGATTGGATTGATCGGGATTGTTTTCCATTTCAGCCTGTTTTACAGCGCAAGCGTTGCTCTCCTGGTGGTCACCCCCTTTCTTTATTGGCAATTTTCAGAGCCTGTCCCAATGGAATATAACCATGATTCAGGAAAATTCGTCCTTCTCTTCAAGGACAGGAATTATGCAGCGGACGTTGCTCATCTTAACCATGTGAATCTGAAAGAAGGCGCCTATCCATCCGGTTAACGTGCGCCTTCAAATGTGAAAGGATTGAATGCATATAGTAAGTGTGGTCAAAGGTTTGCTGATCGTGTTCATGCTCATCGGCATTCCCATTGCGCTGTATGGGGCCTGGGAGATCTGGGGAACCATGAATTTCGTCAATGGGTCGCCTGGCCGGGTCAAGGCGAGGTTCGTAGGGTACGATCGGGAGTATCATCAACATACCAACATCCTTTCCGCCTCGGATATTCTCTCCTCGACTTCCGACTCAACCTCTGTGGGAAGCTACCCGGTCTTTACCTATCGCACCGCAGACGGGAGCGAACGCCTGGTGCGTGAGCCAAAGGTTCATATCGTGGAAGTCTATAAGGCCGGGGAGGAGGTCGAGGTCCTGCTGGGTCCGGTCTTCCCCCCTGCTGATCCACGCCTGGCCGGCTCCTATTCCCTGTACTGCCGGGATATCGTCATCCTGGCTCTGGGATTGGGTTTTCTTCTTGTTCCGATGGTGATCTGGAAAGGGCTTGTGCCGTTGATTCAGACTCCGGAGGTCAGCCGAAAACTCACAGAAATGTTGAAATCTGTTTATGACCTTTTCAGAGAGCTGAAGGTAGGTCCGATTCCCTTTCGTTATATTCTGATGGGTTCTGGCGGATTGATCACATTGGGATTGTTGATTGCCGTGATCGGGGGGCTCGCCCCCTATTGGGCACAGATGCGTTTCGGGGCTGGAGGCCGTCTGATCGCCGCGCTGGAAGAAAAACGCTTTGACGATGCCAGAGCAATGATTGCCAAGGGCTCCGGTATCCATACCATCAACGAGTATCGACAGAATCCGCTTTTGCTCGCACTGGAGGCAGGACAGCCAGCGTTGGCGCGGATGCTCATCGAGGCCGGGGCCGATGTAAACATCAAAAGTAAGATGTTCAATACTCCACTCCGTGTGGCAGTACAGTCGGGTGACCTGGAGATGGTAAAATTGCTTCTCTCCCGCGGCGCTTCACCGGATGCGCCCGAGGACGAGCTTCCGCCCTTTGCTTATGCCCTGGCCAAGGGATACGAGGAGATTGCTCTTGTTTTGATTGAGGGCGGCACTAACCTGCATCGCCGCTATTCTTTCCCTGACCGGAGAATGACGGTCGGAGATCTGGCCGTGCTTACCCGAAGATCCGCCTTGGAGAAATTGATCCGCCAACGTGGCGGTAGTTTTTCGGATTGAGTTTCAGCCGGAGCACAGAGGGACCTTCGTCCAAAATTCCGATTCATTAAAAAAAAGGCCCATTCCGAAACGATGCAGAATGGGCCCGTCACTTTTTCAACATGAGATAGACTCAGGCGAACCTTTATTTAGAGGCTTCTGTTGAGCTTTCTGGCATTGTCTCCTCTCCCGTATATCCTTCCACCCAGAGATCCCGTCTCTTGTATTTGGCAAGGCCGGTTCCGGCCGGAATGAGGCGGCCCATAATCACATTCTCTTTCAACCCTTTCAAAGGATCGACCTTCCCTGCGACGGCGGCCTGAGTCAGAACCTTGGTCGTCTCCTGGAAGGAGGCCGCAGAAATAAAACTGTCCGTAATGAGGGAGGCTTTGGTAATACCCAGGAAGAGAGGCTCTGCAACCGCCGGTTTGCCGCCCTCTCTGAGCGCCCGTTCATTCTCCTCCTCAAAGGGCAACTTTTCCACCTGATCGTCCACCAGGAAATGCGTATCACCTACCTCTTTGACCCTCACCCTCTTGAGCATCTGGCGGACGATCACCTCAATATGTTTGTCGTTAATCTTCACTCCCTGGAGTTTATAAACCTCCTGGATCTCGTCGACCAGGTATCGGGCCAGGGCCTTGTCACCCCGCACCCTAAGGATGTCGTGTGGATTGGCCGGGCCATCCATCAAGGCCTCCCCGGCTTTGACCTGATCTCCTTCATGAACGCTTACATGTTTTCCCCTCGGAATCACGTACTCCTTCAATTCGCCCACTTCGGGCCGGATGATCACCTTTCTCTTCCCTTTCAGATCCTTGCCAAACTCAACTGCCCCGTCGATGTCGCTGATCAGAGCGAACTCTTTCGGCTTTCGAGCCTCGAAGAGCTCGGCGACCCTGGGAAGCCCTCCGGTGATGTCCTTTGTCTTCGTGGTCTCCCTCGGTATTTTGACGATCACATCACCTGCCTCCACCATATCCCCTTCTGAAGCAAAGATATTCGCTCCAACGGGAAGAAGATACCGGGCCTGGGAGGTCGATCCCGGAAGGTTCATCGTTTTGCCTTTCTCATCCTTGATCGAAATCCTTGGCCGAACCTCCGGGTCTTTCGATTCGATGATCACCTTTCTCGAAAGGCCGGTAAACTCATCGACCTGTTCCTGCATCGTCGTCCCTTCGATGATATCTCCGAATTTGACCCGGCCCGAAACTTCCGTGAGGACAGGAATGGAGTAGGGATCCCATTCCGCTAACATCTCCCCTTCCTTCACCTTTTGCCCATCCTTCACCCTCAATTTGGCTCCATAGATGACGGAGTAACGCCGTCGTTCTCTTCCGTTCTCATCAAGAACGGAAATTTCGCCGTTCCGGTTCATCACGATCAGATGCCCCTCACGGTTCTTGACCGTTTTGAGGTTGATAAATTTAATCTTTCCCTCAATCCGGCTCTCGAGCGTTGTTTGCTCAGCCCGGCGGCTGGCCGCTCCTCCGATATGAAAGGTCCGCATGGTCAACTGCGTGCCGGGCTCTCCGATGGACTGGGCCGCGATGATCCCGATCGCTTCTCCCATATTGACCAGTCTTCCCCTAGCCAGATCTCTTCCATAACAGAGGGCGCACACCCCCCGCCTCGATTTACAGGTGAGCACGGAACGGATTTTGACTCGATCAATTCCAGAATCCTCAATGCGCTCGGAGAGGGCCTCGTCAATCTCTTCATTTCCTTTGACGATCACCTCATCGGTAAAGGGATCGCGGACATCCTCCAGGGCCACCCGGCCTAAAATACGTTCCCTCATCGATTCGATGATCTCTCCTCCCTCCATAAGGGATTCAACTTCAATGCCGTCCAGCGTCCCGCAGTCATTTTCGCTAATCACCACATCCTGTGCCACATCGACCAGCCGCCGGGTCAGGTATCCTGCGTTGGCTGTCTTCAAAGCCGTATCGGCCAGACCCTTTCGCGCGCCGTGGGTTGAGATGAAGTACTGGAGGACCGTCAGGCCTTCACGGAAGTTGGCCGTGATCGGAGTCTCAATGATCTCACCGGAGGGTTTCGCCATCAGCCCGCGCATCCCGGCTAGCTGCCTTACCTGCTGGGCGCTTCCCCTGGCTCCGGAGTCCGCCATCATATAGATGGGGTTGAAACTATCGATCATCCTCTTCTCTCCCGCTTTCCCCTCAATGGTCTCGCTTCCAAGTTCTTTCAGCATCACATCAGCGATATTCTCTGTCACCTGCGCCCAGATGTCGATGACCTTGTTATATCGCTCTCCGTCGGTGATCAACCCTTCGGTATATTGATCCTGAACCCTTTCAATCTCTTCCTGAGCCCCTTGCAGAAGATCCTTTTTATTGGAAGGGATGAGCATATCCCCCACGGAGATGGAAAGCCCGGCGGTCGTGGCGTAACGGTATCCCAGGCTCTTTAAACGGTCGGAGAGCAGCACGGTCTTCTTGTCGCCGCATAACCGGTAGCAGTAGTCAACGAGATTGGCCATGTCGCTCTTCTTCATCACCTTATTGACCAGTGTGAAGGAAATCTCTTCAGGAAGGATCTCCCTGAGGAGCATACGGCCAACCGTCGTCTCAACCGATGTCCCATCGATTCGGACCTTGATCCGGGCATGGAGATCCGCCTCATTCGAATCATAAGCGATGCGGACCTCATCCGGATTTGAAAACACTTTCCCCTCTCCCCTGACATTGGGTCTTTCCCGGGTCATATAATAGATGCCGAGGACAATATCCTGTGTGGGCACAATGATCGGTTTCCCGCTGGCGGGCGAGAGGATGTTATTCGTGGACATCATCAGGATCCGGGCCTCTGACTGGGCCTCGACCGAGAGAGGGACGTGGACCGCCATCTGGTCTCCATCGAAATCCGCATTGAAAGCAGCGCACACCAGGGGATGAAGCTGAATCGCCTTGCCTTCGATTAAGATGGGTTCAAAGGCCTGGATTCCCAGGCGGTGAAGGGTTGGCGCACGGTTCAGGAGCACAGGATGCTCCCGGATCACCTCATCCAGGACATCCCACACCTCGGGTCTCTCCTTCTCGATCATCTTTTTAGCGCTCTTGATCGTTGAGGCCAGACCCTTGGCTTCAAGGCGATGGTAGATAAAGGGTTTGAAAAGTTCGAGCGCCATCTTCTTGGGAAGACCGCACTGATGCAATTTCAATTCAGGGCCGACCACAATCACCGAACGGCCCGAATAGTCGACCCGCTTCCCCAGAAGGTTCTGCCGGAAACGGCCCTGTTTTCCTCTGAGCATATCGCTGAGTGATTTGAGGGGTTTCTTGTTGGCCCCAAGGATGGTCTTCCCTCTCTTACCATTGTCGAAGAGGGCATCGACCGATTCCTGAAGCATCCGCTTCTCGTTCCGGATGATGATTTCCGGCGCATTCAATTCGAGGAGTCGTTTGAGACGATTGTTCCGGTTGATCACTCTTCGATAGAGGTCATTGAGGTCGGAAGTCGCAAACCGGCCTCCATCGAGAGGGACGAGAGGGCGAAGATCCGGGGGGATGACAGGGACCACCTCAAGGATCATCCATTCCGGTTTGTTTCCCGATTCGAGGAAGGATTCGATGATCTTCAGCCTCTTCGCCAGACGCTTCTTTTTGGCCTCTGAGGCTGTCTCTTTCATCTCCGTCCGGAGTTTCTTCGATAGCTCCTTCACATTGGTGTTCTTCAATAGCTCCCGAATCGCCTCCGCTCCCTGGGAGACGGCGAGATCCTCCCCGTATTTCTCTTTTGCTTCCCGGTATCGCTCCTCGGAAAGAATCTCTCCCTTCTTCAGCGGAGTCCCCTTTCCATCGATCACGAGATAAGCCTCGAAATAGAGAATCCGCTCCAGCTCTCTCAGGGTCATATCCGCGAGAATGCCGATCTTGCTTGGAATGGATTTGAGAAACCAGATGTGAGCCACGGGGGTGGCCAGTCGGATATGGCCCATTCTCTCCCTTCTCACTTTCGACTGGATGACCTCCACTCCGCACTTTTCGCAGACGATTCCCCGGTGTTTCATCCGTTTGTACTTGCCGCAATTACATTCATAATCCTTGGTGGGGCCGAAGATTTTCGCACAGAAGAGTCCGTCTTTCTCCGGCTTAAAGGTCCGGTAGTTGATCGTCTCGGGCTTCTTTACCTCCCCATGAGACCAAGACTCGATCTTCTCCGGAGAGGCAATGGAGATCCGGATAGCATTATAACTGATGGGGCTCTTCCCTTTATCGAAGAATGACAAATAATCTTCCAAGAGATTCCTCCTTTTTGAAACGATGGACGATGGACGATAGACAATGGACGATAAACAGTCTATATTTTTTTGTTCACCGTTTATTGTTCATAGTTCATCGTTCATGAAATTTCTTCCCTCTTCTCCTCTAATAATTCCGTATCGAGACAGAGGCTCTGCAGTTCCTTTACCAGAACATTGAAGGACTCCGGAAGTCCGGATTCCAGCGTATGCTCCCCCTTCACGATGGCTTCGTAGACACGTGTTCTTCCGGCCACATCGTCCGATTTCACCGTCAGAAATTCCTGAAGGGAATGGGCTGCGCCATAGGCCTCCAGGGCCCAGACCTCCATCTCCCCTAACCGCTGGCCTCCGAATTGAGCCTTTCCTCCCAACGGCTGCTGGGTCACCAGAGAATAGGGTCCGATCGAACGGGCATGGATCTTCTCGTCCACCAGATGATGCAACTTAAGCAGATACATGTAGCCCACGGTTACCTTGTGGTGAAAGGGATCGCCCGTCCTCCCATCGTAAAGGATGGTCTGGCCGCTCACTGGAAGCCCTGCCTTATCCAGATGTTCCTTGATCTCCTCCTCGGAGGCCCCATCAAAAACCGGGACGGAAATGTAAATCCCCTTGCCCAATGTCCGGGCCAGCTCCGTCACCTCTTCATCCGTCGCCTGTTCCAGATATTCATTCACCTCTCTCGAGGAGTAGATTTCTTTAATTCTCCGCCGGAGGATTTTGGGGTTATAACTCTTCTCAAGATATTCAGCGATCCTCCAGCCCAACCCCTTAGCGGCCCAGCCGAGGTGGGTCTCCAGGATCTGCCCCACATTCATTCGTGAAGGGACGCCCAGTGGATTAAGAATGACATCGACAGGGGTTCCGTCTTCCAAGTATGGCATATCCTCTTCGGGAAGGACGCGGGAGATGATCCCTTTGTTTCCATGGCGCCCGGACACCTTATCCCCCACCGACAATTTGCGTTTCATCGCCACATAAACCTTGACCGATTTGATCACACCCGGGGCCAATTCGTCTCCTTTTTTCAATTTCGCCAACTTATCCGAGAAGACCCCCTTGACGACATTGATCTGAAGTTCGGCATGATCGAGGAACTGATGGACTTCCTGGAGAACCCTCTTCCCTTCGATCACATCGATCTCCTTCAGGCGGTCAAAAGGAAGGGTGAAGAGATGTTCTTCGCTGATCCGGTCTTTCGCCTCTAAAAAGATGCGGTTCTTCTTTTCATCGGCGATCCGATGAGCCGCCTTCTTATCGATCAGGTACTTTCCGATCTTCCGTCTCGTGCTGTTCTGAATGATACGGATCTCGTCAGCCTGGTTCTTGAGCAATCTGGCCCTCTCCTGTTCCTCGATTGCTTTCATTCTTTCATCCTTCTCCTGGCCCTTCCGGGAGAAGACCTTGGCATCGATGACAATCCCTTCAATCCCATGGGGGACGCGCAGCGAGGTATCCCTCACATCCCCTGCTTTTTCTCCAAAAATGGCCCTGAGAAGTTTCTCCTCCGGAGAGAGCTGGGTCTCTCCTTTGGGCGTCACCTTCCCGACCAGAATATCGCCGGGTTTGACCTCTGCGCCGATCCGGACAATGCCGCTCTCATCCAGATCTTTTAAGGCTTCCTCCCCCACATTAGGGATGTCGCAGGTGATCTCTTCCTTCCCCAACTTTGTATCCCGGGCCATGCACTCCTGCTCCTCAATGTGGATGGAGGTATAGGTGTCTTCCTTCAACAGCCTTTCGCTGATGAGGATTGAATCCTCAAAGTTGTACCCTCCCCAGGGCATAAAGGCGACCAGGACATTCTGGCCAAGAGCCAGCTCTCCCATATCCGTAGCCGGCCCGTCAGCAATCACTTCCCCTTTTTTGACCTGCTCGCCCACACGGACAATCGGTCTCTGATTCATACACGTGTTCTGGTTCGACCGTTTGTATTTGATCAGGGTGTAGATGTCCACCCCCGAGTCATTCACTTTCTGGCCGTCTTCATCGGCGCGGATGACGATCCGTGAGGCATCGACATCTTCAACGACCCCATCCCGTTTTGAAACGATGGCTACTCCGGAGTCCCTCGCCACAATCCCCTCCATTCCGGTCCCGATCAAAGGGGCGTCGGTTTTCAGAAGGGGAACCGCCTGCCGCTGCATATTTGATCCCATCAGGGCCCGGTTGGCATCGTCGTTCTCCAGGAAGGGAATGAGAGAGGTGCCAACGCTCACCAATTGTTTGGGTGAGACGTCCATATAGCGAATCTCTTCCGGTCTGACCATCACAAACTCCCCTCCCCGTCGGGCGGAGACAAGGGGAACGGTAAATCTCCCCTCACGATCGAGAGGGGCATTGGCCTGGGCAATCGCAGGTTTCTGTCCGTCGATCTCTTCCTCTTCATCAAGGGCAAAGAGGTACCGGATATGGTTGGTCACCTTCCCATTGACCACTTCCCGGTAAGGCGTCTCGATAAAACCATAATCATTGACACGGGCATAAGTGCTGAGAGAGGTGATCAGACCGATGTTAGGACCCTCCGGGGTTTCAATGGGACAGATCCGTCCGTAATGGGTGGGATGGACGTCCCTCACCTCAAAACCCGCCCTTTCACGTGTGAGCCCTCCCGGGCCCAGGGCGGAAAGCCTCCGTTTATGAGTAATTTCGGACAGTGGATTGGTCTGATCCATAAACTGAGAGAGCTGACTGGAACCGAAAAACTCTTTGATCACTGCGGAGAGGGGTTTGGAGTTGATCAGGTCATGGGGCATCAATGTCTCGATGTCCTGAAGGCTCATCCGTTCTTTGATCGCCCTCTCAATCCTCACTAATCCGATATGATATTGATTCTCGAGCAACTCTCCGACCGTTCTCACACGACGGTTTCCAAGATGGTCGATATCGTCTACCGAACCCTGACCGTCTTTCAATCGGATCAGGTACTTCACCACTTCCAGGACATCCCGTCTTCTCAGCGTCGCCTTCTCGTCCTCTAAAATCTTCCGGACCCGTCCCCGGACATCCTCGGTGAGGGTTCCTTCCTTCAGGGATGGCATCATGCCGATAGGGTAGAGAATCTTTCCTGCTCGCTGGATCTCATCAGCCATCTCCGGAGTGGCGATCGCTTCGTCAAAATCGAGCCAACCTTCCAGAACCCGGGCGATCAGCTCCTTGCCTCCGGCGTAAGTCGCTCCGACGTCGAGGGCTTCCTTCTTCCATTTCTCCGTGAAGACCAATATTCTGGGAGGATTTCCCTTTAACCCGATCTTGTGGTTCAGTTTCATCCTACCCACTTTGGAAAGGTCGTATCGTTCCTGATTGAAGAAGAGATTGTGAAAGAGGTTGATCGCTGTCTCAATGGTGGGCGGATCGCCGGGCCGAAGCCTTTTGTAAATATCGATGAGGGCCCGCTCAGCTTCCTTCTCCCTGATCGATTTTCCCGGTTCGTCTCTGTTTAACTTCTCTTTCTCCTCCCGGCTCAGCTCGATTTTATCGATGACCATCGTATCCCGTAAGGAGGAGCTCACGTTGATGTTGTCGATGAAGAGGATTTCAAACCCTTCGACCTTCCTCTCCTTCACCTGGTCGAGAAATTCCTCGGTCACCTCCTCATTATACTCGGCGATCACTTCACCGGTCTCCGGATCCACCACATCCCTCGCAAGATATCTTCCCAGAAGATCCTGCGGTTCCACCGGAATGGCGGTGATCTTCGTCATTTCCAGTCGTTTATAGGATTCTTCGGTGATCCGCCGATGCTTCTTCAGGATCACTTTGTGGGTCTCCGGGTCGAGAATATCGATCGTCGCCTTCTGTCCGACGAGGACATCTTTTGACACCTCTTTGGAAAACTTCCCCTTCCGGAAGAGAATCTTTTCTTTGCGATAGAAGTAGTCCAACAGTTCCTGACCGGTATATTTCAGTGACCGGAGGAAAACGGTGACCGGAATCTTTCGTCGCCGGTCGATCCGGACATAGAGGAGATCCTTCTGGTCAAACTCGAAATCGATCCATGACCCCCGATAGGGAATGATGCGGGCATAGTAGAGGACCTTCCCGCCTGAATGGGGTTTGGCCTGATCCTGGTCGAAGAAGACTCCGGGGGAGCGGTGGAGCTGGCTCACGATCACCCGTTCCGTCCCGTTGATAATAAAAGTTCCGTTATCCGTCATCAAAGGGATTTCACCAAAATAGACCTCCTGCTCCTTTACGGCCTTGATGCTCTTGGCTTTCGTCTCCTCATTCACATCCCAGACGACCAGGCGAACGGTCACTTTGATGGGAGCGGCATAGGTCATCCCCCTCAGGAGGCACTCCTCCATATCATATTTGGGCTCGGTGAATCGGTAGCTTACAAATTCGAGGGAGGCGGTTTCATAGAAATCTTTGATCGGGAAAACCGTTTTAAAGACTCCCTGAAGCCCGACAGGCTCCCGGTTTTCAGGATCCACATCGGCTTGGAGGAATTTTTCGTAAGATCTTTTTTGAACATCGATCAGATTGGAGATTTCCAGAACTTCCTTGATCTTCGAAAAATTCTTGCGATACCGGCGATAGACGGGAACAATGCTGGCCATATGGACTCCTTCCTCAAATAAAAAGTCCCCTCCCTTTCGGACTTCTTAACCTATACGGCTCTGTCCTTCCGGGAAGAGACAATGATGTCCCACAATAAACTTTTTCGTAAATCCTTTGCCTCAGTCATATAGCCGTTTCTCAGATCCTCGCCTTATCAAATGACGTTGAGACGACGAGGGGATGTGACTATATGACAATTTAAAAAAACCGCCCTCAACAACCCTGGAAGCCTCCGTGCCTACCGGCAGGGAGGTCTGATCAGGAGATTCATCCCGCTCTTTCAAAGATGGCGCTTTAACCTATTTTACTTCGACCGTTCCGCCGCCTTCTTCTAACTTCTTCTTCATCGTTGCGGCTTCTTCTTTGGTGACGCCCTCTTTAACGGGTTTCGGAATGCCTTCGACCAGATCTTTGGCCTCTTTCAGCCCTAATCCAGTCAACTCTCTCACCACCTTGATGACCTGAATCTTCTTGTCGCCAAAACCGGTCAGAATCACATCAAATTCCGTCTTTTCTTCTTTGGGAGCTGCTTCCGCTCCCGCGCCTGCTCCGGCTGCCGGAAAAGCCGCCACGGCCATTGGGGCAGCTGCCTTGACTCCTAACTTCTCCTCAAGGACCTTCACCAGGTCCCTGGCTTCCAGCAAGGTGAGAGTGCTGATCTCTTCTGCAATTTTTTGAATATCCGCCATTGAAAAATCCTCCTATCTGTTTAATTAGAGAGTGGAACGTAGAAAGTAGAGGGTAGTTTAAAAAAAGAAAATCCCTCTTTTACCTTCCACTTTCCACTTTCCACGTTCTACTCTCTACTCTCCAACTGGGCCAGTTGATCGGCCCGGGCATCAATCACACCGACGACCTGCTGAAGGCCGCTCAGGATGACTCCTGCCAGTTCCTGTGCTGGAGCCTGTATTCCTCCAAGGATCTGGGCCAGCAAAATCTCCCGGGAGGGCATCGTAGCTAAGGCCTTAATCTCGTCGGGCGGGATCACCCTCCCCTGAATCAGACCGACCTTGATCTCAAGTTTAGGCTGTGTTTTAACAAACTCCGACAATATCTTTGCCAGAGAAACCGGGTCGCCATAGGAAATGGCGATCGCTGTCGGCCCCTTGAAATGATCGTTCAGTTTCTCCAGATCCGTCCCTTTGGCCGCCAGCTTCATCACTGTATTCTTCACGACATGATAGGAGATCTTTTCCTCCCTAAAACGCCGTCTCAGGGTGTTGATCTGATCCACATTCAGGCCACGGTAATGGGTCAGGACCGCAGATTGAAATCCTTCCACCTTCTTTGAGAAATCGGTTACAACTTGTCTCTTCTCATTTCGGTTCAATGAACTCCACCTCCTCGATGAGGTCGTATTTATGAATTAGGAAGCCAGGAATCATGGAAACCATGAATAAAGAATTTGGGGTTTAGAATTTGAATTTTTCCTGGATTCCTTGTTTCCTTATTAGGCTTTTAAAGCCCCTCTGATCTGGCTTGGATCGATTTTGATCCCCGGCCCCATCGTTGTGGACAGGGCAATGCTTCGCAAATAGACTCCCTTGCTGGTGGGAGGTTTGGCGCGGAGAATCACATCCAGAAGGGTTTTGATATTTTCCAACAAACGATTCAGGCCGAAAGAAACCTTTCCCACGGGGACATGCACCACCCCTGCCTTCTCCACTTTAAACTCCACCTTCCCTGCCTTAATCTCTTTGATCGCCCTCTCCAGGTCAAAAGTGACGGTGCCCACCTTCGGATTGGGCATCAGTCCGCGAGGCCCCAGGATCTTTCCAAGTTTGCTGACCTGTCCCATGATGTCCGGAGTGGCGATGGCTTTGTCAAATTCCAGCCATCCCTTTGAAATCTTCTCGATGAGTTCCTCGGCTCCCACAATATCGGCGCCAGCATCCAGGGCCTCCTTCTCCTTCTGGCCCTTGGCAAAGGCTAGCACTCTCACCTTCTTGCCCGTTCCATTGGGGAGGACCACCGTGCCCCGAACCATCTGATCCGGTTTCTTCGGGTCCACTCCGAGACGGATGGCCACATCCACCCCTTCATCGAATTTGGCATAGGCCGTCTCCAGAAGGAGCTTTACCCCTTCTTCCAGTTCAAACCTTTTGTCTCGATCCACCTTGGTTCTTGCCTCTGAATATTTTTTCCCTTGATTTGCCATTTTCCTTCTCTCAAATAACTTCCAGACCCATGCTCCTTGCCGTTCCCTCGACCGTGCGAATCGCCCCTTCCAGATCCACTGCATTGAGGTCTTTCAGTTTGATCTGGGCGATCTCTTTCACCTGGTCTTGGGTCACTTTGCCCACTTTGTTTCGATTTGGTTCACCTGATCCCTTGACAATCTTAGCCGCTCGCTTCAACAGGACGGAGGCAGGGGGTGTCTTTGTCACAAAAGCAAAGGAACGATCGGAATAGATGGTGATCACTGCGGGGATGATCATTCCTTCCTGCGACTGGGTGCGGGCGTTAAAGGCTTTGCAAAATTCCATGATGTTCACCCCGTGCTGCCCCAACGCCGGCCCCACCGGAGGAGAGGGATTCGCCTGCCCTGCTTGAATCTGAAGCTTCACCATTCCCACGACTTTCTTTGCCATGCTTCACCCCGTTAGAAAGCCCCGCCATGGATGGCAGGGATATAAATATTTGCTCATGATGGAAGGCAAAATGAAAGCCCCGTCTTTCTAACGGGGATCACGCCTCCGATTACAATTAATTTCTTTCCACCTGAATAAAATCCAGTTCGACCGGTGTCGACCTTCCGAAGATCGAAACCAGAACCTTCAATTTCCTTTTGTCCGGCTTAACCTCTTCGATCGTTCCAATAAAGTTGACAAAGGGACCGTCAATCACCCGGACGCTATCGCCCTCATTGAAAGAGACTTTTGGCTTTGCCTTTGAAACGCCGTCCTTCATTTGGGACAGAATATCCTCCACCTCTTTCTCCGAAAGAGGAAGCGGTTTGATGCTGTCGCCGGCGAAACCGGTAATCTTCGGCGTCTCCTTTACGATGTGCCAGGTCTCCTCATTCAACTCCATCTGAACCAGCAGATATCCCGGAAAGATCTTTCTCTGGGAGGTCTTCTTCTTCCCCTTCGCCAATTCCACGACGGTTTCTGTTGGGATGAGGATGGAAGAAAAATATTTATCTTTTCCGAGGTTCTTGATGCGTTCCTCTAAATTCTGCTTCGCCCTGTTCTCGAAACCCGAATAGGTGTGAATGACATACCACTGAAGTCCCATAATCGCTGCTATCTCCGACCTGTTGGATAGGGTTTGATGAAGCCAAATCCGGTTTGGCCTTAGGGTCTATTAACTGCCCGCCTTCTTCAATAATTCCCGGATGAGGCTGGACAAGCCTGAATCGACAATGCCCAGGAAGAGGGCGATGATGAAAACAGCGACAAGAACCACAGCCGTCCCGGCAAGAGCATCCTTCCTTGATGGCCAGGTGACCTTTTTTAACTCGGTTTTCACTTCCCTTAAAAACTGTTTGGCCCCTTCAAATTTTTCTCTGAAAGAAAATGTCATCCGTTCAACTCTTTCTGAGGCGCGCCTCAAACATTCCCTTCAATACCCTGTGTCCAGCCCTGCCCCATCCGATGTCCATGTATTCTCTAAGATAGATATCATGGGCACATGGCAGGCCAGGAGGGATTCGAACCCCCATCACCCGGATTTGGAGTCCGGTGCTCTATCCGTTAGAGCTACTGGCCTGTATCCGGTGAGTGGATAGTAGAATGTAGAACGTGGCTTTCAGACCAGAATATTTTTTATCCCGCCACCTTCTACTTTCCACCTGCCACGTTCACTCCTTATTTTGTCTCTTTGTGAACCGTATGCTTTCGACAGAAGCGACAATACTTCTTTAACTCCAGTTTATCCGGAGTTGTCCGTTTATTTTTGGTGGTGGAGTAATTCCTCCGTTTACATTCCGTACAGGCCATGTTTAAAATATTTCTCATTCACACAACTCCAGACAAAAATTTCGAATTTAAATTCGCCCCGGGAGAAGGCTCCCGCGGGGTTTATTCGAGGACATCGCTGATGACGCCAGCGCCCACGGTCCGACCCCCCTCGCGAATCGCAAACCGCAACTCCTTCTCCATCGCTATCGGCGTGATCAACTCCACGGCCAACGACACATTGTCCCCGGGCATCACCATCTCCACACCCTCAGGCAAGGTCGCCACTCCCGTCACATCCGTCGTCCGAAAGTAAAACTGAGGCCGATACCCATTGAAAAACGGCGTATGACGACCCCCTTCTTCCTTGGTCAATATATAGGTCTCAGCCTTGAATTTCCGATGAGGCGTAATCGACCCAGGCTTCGAGACCACCTGGCCCCGCTCCACATCCTCACGCTTCACCCCTCGAAGCAGTACCCCCACATTGTCTCCCGCCTGCCCCTGATCCAGGGTCTTGCGAAACATCTCCACCCCTGTGCAAACCGTCTTCATCGTCGGACGAATCCCTACCACCTCCACCTCTTCTCCAACCTTGACCATCCCGCGCTCCACTCGCCCCGTCACCACGGTCCCACGACCCGAAATCGAAAAAACATCCTCTACCGGCAACAAAAAGGGCTTGTCCACCTCTCGAACAGGCTGAGGAATAGACTCATCCACCGCATCCATCAGTTTCAATATCCCGCTGCACCACTGACACTCCGTCTTCCCACACCCACACTCCAACGCCTTGAGCGCAGACCCCCTGATTACAGGTGCCACATCCCCCGGAAAGTCATACCCAGATAGCAACTCCCTGACTTCCAATTCCACCAAATCCAGCAACTCCGGATCTTCCACCATGTCTACCTTGTTCAAAAAGACCACAATGTAAGGCACACGAACCTGCTTGGCCAACAACACATGCTCCCGCGTCTGGGGCATCGGCCCATCCGCAGCCGAGACTACCAGGATCGTCCCGTCCATCTGCGCCGCTCCCGTGATCATGTTCTTGATGTAGTCCGCATGACCCGGACAGTCAATGTGCGCATAGTGACGCTTCGACGTCTCGTACTCCACGTGCGCAATGGCAATCGTCAACCCCCGCTCCTTCTCCTCAGGAGCCTTGTCGATCTGATCAAACGCCATATACGAGGCTAACCCCTTGCCTGCCAAGACCTTCGTTATCGCCGAGGTCAACGTCGTCTTCCCATGGTCCACGTGCCCAATCGTCCCCACATTCACATGCGGCTTCGTCCTCTCAAATTTCGGCTTCGACATGGCTCATTCCCTCCTTGTCTTCTTGAAGAAAATTATCGAATCTGTTCCTCGCTATGGAGCCCACGACCAGGATTGAACTGGTGACCTCATCCTTACCAAGGATGCGCTCTACCAACTGAGCTACGTGGGCAAAACCAAAGAAAAAACCTGCCAAAAAGGAAAGACAGGTTCCCGGATATATTCATCAAATTAACAATACAAATTGATTGCTTTGGAGCGGGAAACGGGGCTCGAACCCGCGACCCTCAGCTTGGAAGGCTGATGCTCTACCAACTGAGCTACTCCCGCCTTATCGAAACATATAAAACTTTTAATCAAAATGCGTCCGGTCAATAAGCCCACGAAAACTTCCCTGGATAACTCATGGATAATATTTAGCTTGTTTAAATCGTTGAACCAAATTTCCCTCCTCATGTCGGGGAAAGGTTCTCATCCTCCATACCTTCCATCCCTTAAAAATAAACCTGGTGGAGAGGGGAGGATTCGAACCTCCGAAGGCGTCGCCAACAGATTTACAGTCTGTCCCCTTTGGCCGCTCGGGAACCTCTCCGAATCGATATCACTATTTTTGGATTGAGCAAATTCCTCCCGGCAAAGAAAAAGACTGGGAAATCAACGAGTTACATAAGTGGAACAAAGATCAACATGAATTTGAACTTATTATATTTAACAAAATTTAATTCCTTTGTCAAGAGAATTTTTTAAAAAAAACGCTCATTTTCCATACTTTAGGCGCCCCATTCCTTTCCCCTGTCTTTGATGAAATGGGTGAAGGTTTTAATGGTTGGGTTAGTCCGCTCTTCCTTCAAAAAGAGAAGGGCCACCTGAAGGCTGAGCTTCTCATCCAGAGAAACCATTTTGATCAGCCCTCTTTTGGCCTCTTCTTCTGCAATTCTCTTGACAATTATTGAAACACCCTTCCCTTCTGAAACCCACTGTTTGATAAATTCCGAACTGCCTGCTTCAATGAGCAGCAAGGGGCGAATCCCCAACTCCTGAAATGCCTTAAGAACGATTTTCCTGGTCGTCGATCCTTTCGCCCGAATGATAAAAGGGAATTTCCTGATGGCTTTTAGGGAGATTTTCTCCCTTTTTGCCATGGGATGTGAGGGGGAAACAATAAGGACGAGATCCTCTCTTAAGAACGGAATCGATTCAAGTTTGAAGGGAATCTTTGTCATTCCGATGAGCGCCACATCATTCCGGTAAGCCGTTAGGCTTTTTTCAATCTCTTCGGAATTCCCGACATCCAGTGCGATCTTGATGGAGGGATAGAGGTTCTGAAATCCGGAGAGAAGCGTCGGCATCAGGCATCTCGAGTAGGATTCGGTCGTCCCTATTCTCAAGAGACCGTGATGTTCCTTTTTCAAGCGCCCGAGGTGACTCTCGACCCCCCTGATATGGTTGGAAATTTTATGAGCGGATTTAAAAAGGATCTTACCCGCCTCGCTTAGATGAAATCCGCCCCTGCCCCTTTCAATGAGCCTCATTCCCACCTTATGCTCAAGTCCCTTGATGTGTTTGGTTACGGCGGGCTGTGAGACAAACAATTCTTCCGCGGCCTTAGTAAAACTCCTGTGTCTTACCACCTCATGGAAGACGAGCAAAGAATTGATCGAATCGCGTAAAGGTTTTCTCTTTTCCATTCGATTATAACCTCAGGTTATTTAAACATAAAAACAAATGAATTGACAAGGGGGGCCTATAAAAGGATAATGGCAGGACTTTATCGCATGAAAAAGGGGGATGTTATGGACCTCAGGGATTTCATCAATAGGTGTGAAAAAGAAGGGGAGTTAAAACGGATCAAGGCTGAAGTGGACTGGGACCTTGAGATCTCTCACATTGCGAAATTTGTTGAAGAGAAAAGCGGCCCGGCGTTGCTGTTTGAAAACATTAAGGGATACAAGAGCCCTGTCTTGACCGGCGCATTCGGGACAACCAAAAGGCTGGCAATCATCCTCGGAAAGAGTCCTGACCTTTCCATGGTCCAACTTACGAAGGAATGGGTCAATGTCGCCGTTAAGGAGGTCATTCGGGCAAAAGAACAGAAGGATGGCCCCATCTTCGAGAATATCCTCGAGGGTGATAAGGTCGATACGCTCGCCTTTCCATCCCCAAGGTTCTATGAACTGGACGGCGGCCGTTACTTTGGCACCGCCGTATTCATGGTGTTGCAGGATCCGGAGACCGGGGACATCAACCTCGGCACCTACCGCATGGGCATCCTCGATGACAAAACCGTTGGCGTCCAGATTCTCAAGGGGAAAAAAGGCGACAGGATCATGAAGAAGTACGGAAAAGCTGGCAAAAAGATGCCGGCCTGCGCCATTATAGGCGGTGATCCTCTGCATATCTTTGCAAGCGCCGCCACCGTCAAGGCCAAAAGCGGGTACGATGTCGTAAGCTCATTGCGCGGCGAACCCATCGACATCGTAAAAGGCCAGCTCACCGGACTCCCCATTCCTGCGGCCGCGGAGATCGTCCTGGAAGGGGAAGTCGATCCTCAGAATTTGAGAAATGAAGGCCCCTTTGGCGAATATACAGGCTACTACACCGAAGAGTTGATCAAGCCGATTCCCAAACCCGCCCTTGAGGTGAAACGCATTTACTTCAGAAACAATCCGGTCCTCTGGGAAACAAGCGTGGGCCGCCCCGTGGGGGATCAGCATATCCTCTATGCTTTTACGCGCAACGCAAGCTTGTGGACGGATCTGGTCAAGATGGAGATCCCGGGCATTAAATCGGTCTACACCCTGCCTGAAGCGTCCGGACGCTTCATTGTGGTCGTCTCCGTAGAGCAGATGTATCCGGGGCACGCGGACCAGGTGGGGGCTGCAGTCATCGCAAGCAATACAGGGATGTATGGGATCAAGTGTGTGATTATCGTTGATGACGATATCGATGCGGACGACCTTCCGAGGGTATGGTGGGCACTTGGCACCCGTTACAATCCGGCGCGGGGAACGCAGATCATTAACAGAGGCAGGTCCACCCCACTCGACCCATCCCTCGGACCGGACGACAACAAGTTCATCACCTCTCGTATCATCCTCGACGCAACGATACCCTTTGAATGGAAAGTCAAACCCACGGAGATCAAGCTCTCGGAGAGTATGCTGTCAAAAGTAAAATCCCGCTGGAAAGAATATGGGTTTGAAGAATGATTCTGGAATAATGGAATAGTGGAAGAATGGAATAATGGGTTCACTTTAATACTTATCTAAAAATGAGTTTTGCCCCAATATTCCAACATTCCAGTGTTCCAATATTCCATATTTTAAAGGAGAGACTTATGGTTTTTGAAAAGAATCTTGAAAAGGCAAAGGAAAAGGCAAAAAAGGTAAAACTCTTTGTTCATGATGTCCATGGGGTTCTCACACAAAACACCTTCATCTGTGATATCGAGGGAAGGCGGAAATATGGGTTCTGGCATATGGATGGGTTTGGCGACCTCTCCCTGACGGCAAATGGAATCCAGATTGCTTTTCTCGACACGACCTCCATCGATGAGGAAGGGCTCTTTCGGGCTCGTGAACTGAAGCTCGATAAATTCTACTACAAAGTCAAAAACAAGATCGTGAAGATTGACGAACTTAAAAAGGATCTGGGAATCGGTGACGAAGATGTTGGATACATCGGCTGCGAAGTGACCGATATTGCATTGATGAAGAAGGTTGGGTTTGCTGTGGCAACAGCCGATGCCATTAACGAGGTAAAGGAGATTGCAGACTACATCACCACAGCTCCCGGAGGAAGAGGCCCCATCAGGGAAACCTGTGAATTCATCCTTAGAGCCATGGGAAAATGGGAAGAGTGGGTCGAGAAAGTCACCAGGATGGGATACAAATAGCTTCCATTAGAATGTCCATCCTGTATTTACGAATTGAATACTCTGCAAGGGCGGGCAAGAGGTTATGACGGAGTTCCTCGAAGGGTTTGTGCCATATAGAAAAGAAGACGCAGAGAAATACAATCGGCTACGCTGGTGGTCTGGTTTGACGTTCGGCGACCTTCTGGATAAGGCGGCAAGCGTTTATCCGGACAAAGAAGCTTTTGTGGATGGAAGGAGCAGGCTCACCTATAAGGAGGCTAAGGAAAAGACAGATGGGCTGGCCATTGGCCTGACGGACCTCGGCATTGCCCCACGGGATCGAGTGCTTATTCAGCTTCCCAACTGGAACGAGTTCGTTTTTGCCTATTTCGCTGTTCAAAAAATGGGTTGCATTCCTGTGTTGCTTATAGATAGATATCGGCAGTATGAGATTGGCCACTTGCTTAAGCTGACAGGGGCCACCTTATGGATTGTTGCGGAAAAATATAAGAAGACAGATTACCTGCCTATCGTGGAGGATGTGGTAAAAGAAAACCCGCAACTCAAGAACATCGTCCTAACAAGAAGCGAGGGACATGGATCCTTCAAAAGCATGGAGAGGTTGATTCTTGAAACAAAGTTGGATGCGGCTAACCTCAAAAGGCTTGCCCAGAGGAGGCCAGATCCTATGGAAGTAGCCCATATGGGGCCAACGGGAGGAACAACCGGGTTGCCCAAGCTTGTTCCTCGCACCCATAACAGCCTCATATGCACTATGGAATATGCGGCCTATGCATGGGAGGTGAATTTTCATGATGTCTGCCTACTTGCCGGCCCTGTTGGCCATGACCTCGTCTTTACCAAGGGACTCTGCAGCACCCTTTTCGCCCTTGGCAAGAATATTTTTTTAGATTCCACAGAGATGAAAGATGTCTGTGAAACCATCCAAAGGGAGAGGGTGACAACGATCGTATGGACTCCTACCCTGGCAAAACGGTTGCTCGATTTTGAGGGGCTGAAGGATTATGATCTGAGTTCTCTAAGAGCGATGCATTGCGGAGGCAGCACAAGTCTGCCGGAGATGGTCAAAGGGGTGAGAGAAGATCTCCGATGCAACTTCTATAATGGTTATGGGGGCACGGAAGGCCAGACCACCTTAACACGGACAAACGACAGCCTTGAGACTATCCTCCATACAGTGGGCAAACCTACCTGCCCTTACGATATCTATAAGGTGGTCAGCCCGGACGGGAAAGACCTGCCTCCCAATACCCCCGGGGAATTGATGATCAAAGGGCCGGGAGTCTTTACCGGTTACTATAAGGCTCCGGATGAGAACGCAAAGGTTTTCAACGAAGAAGGATTCTTCAGGACGGGTGACCTGGCCATGATTGATGAAAATGGCGTTGTCACCCTCACCGGTCGAATCAAAGAGATGATCAATCGCGGTGGCGAGAGCATCAGCTCCGCAGAGATAGAGAACCTGATCAGCAGCCACCCTGAGGTCGCTCTTGTGGCGGTGATCCCCATGCCGGATCCGGTGTTTGGAGAAAGGGTCTGTGCTTACATTCAACCCAAACTCGGAGCAATCTTAAGTTTTGAAAAGATCATCACCCATCTCAAAGAGAAAAAAGCCTCGGTGCTTCAACTTCCGGAAAGGATCGAATTCATTGAGACCATGCCTTTTACAAAGGCCGAAAAGATAGATAAGAAATTTTTAAGAGAAGATGTTGAGAAAAAGTTAAAAGTAGTTCAATGATCGGTAAGACGATGAACAGTTCATCGTTCACCCTTCATTGAATATTTTTTTAAAATTGTGGAGGTTTTAAAATGAACGAGAAGGAAAAAGCCCTTGAAAAGGCAAAAAAGGTCAAATTCGTTATCCTCGACATTCATGGGATATTAACTGACAATACCCTCTATTATACGGATGACGGAAAAAAGTCGGAATGTTTTTCCTTGAAGGACCGATTGGGGTGCATGGCCTTGCGGGAAGGCGGGATTGGCGTGGCTTTCCTGACCAGTAAAATTTCAAGGGCGGATGAACAGGTGGGCCATATCTATGGCGTTCCCCCTGAAAGGCTCTGGGGAACTTCCGCCAAGGTTGGAAAGCTTGACGAGTTTGAGAAGGAATCCGGCCTTAAAGATGAGGACTTATGCTATGTGGGAGATGAAATGATCGATCTCGGCGTTATGAAACGAGTCGGATTTTCAGCAGCGCCTTCCGACGGAGCAACCGAGGCAAAATCCGTAGCCAACTACATCACCCTTGCCGGTGGGGGAAAAGGAGTGGTTAGAGAGGTTGCTGAATTTATTCTCAGAGCGCAGGGGAAGTGGGAAGCCGTAGTGGAGAAGATATCCAAATCAGACTGATACTTAACGCCAACAAATAAAGAAAGGAGGAAAGATCATGCCTTACACGGTTTTTAAAGATAACAGGGAATTTATCAAGGCGCTGGAAGCAAACGACGATCTCGTAACTATCCAGCAGGAGGTGGACTGGGACCTTGAAATGGGAGCCATCGTAAGAAGGGTTTGCGAAAAGAAATCGGCCTCCCCTTATTTTAAAAAGATTAAGGACTATCCTGGGTTTGAAGCCTTTGGCGCACCTCTGGCAACCTATAAGAGGCTGGCCATTGCTATGGGGATGAAACCCGATGCCTCTGTGCCGGAGATATCGAATGAATATGTGAAGAGAACGACCGGCGACCCCGTTAAATCCATTCTCATGGACAAGAAGAAAGCGCCCTGCAAAGAGAACATCTGGACAGGGAAAGAGGCGGACCTCTTTAAGCTTCCCGGTCCCATGGTTCATGACGGGGATGGAGGAAGATATCTGGCAACCTGGCATTTTGTGGTATCCAAGGATCTCGATACTGAATTTGTCAACTGGGGAATGTACCGGCAGATGGTCTTCGATGAAAAGACGATGGTGGGCCCCGTGCTCCCCTTTTCCGATATGGGAAAGATGTTTTATGGAAAGTATGTTCCGAAAAACAAACCCATGCCTTTTGCTACCGTCATCGGCTGTGATCCTCTGTCCGGCGTGGCGGCCTGTGCGCCCTCACCCATTCCTGAAGATGAGTTCACCGGAATGTTGATGGGAGCTCCTGTCGAACTGGTGAAGTGCGAGACCAACGATCTCTACGTTCCGGCTCATGCGGAAATCATTATTGAAGGCGAGGTCCTTCCGGACATCAAAATTGACGAAGCGCCTTTCGGAGAATACACAGGTTACCGAACATCTCCGAGAGAGCCCAGAACGGTGTACCGCGTCAACGCCATCACCTTCCGGAATAACCCCATAGTGACGGTCTCCAACATGGGCGTCCCCACCGATGAAGGCCAGCTTCTCCGATCCTTCTCTCTGGGCCTTGAGATGCGGAAACTTCTGGAGAGCCAGGGCATTCCGATCACAGGCGTCTTTATGTTGCCCGAATCGACCCACCATCTCGTTGTGGTGGGAGTCAGACCCGCCTACAGCGGCATTGCAAGCCAGATTGCCAATCTCGTCTTCGGAAGCAAATTGAGCCCATGGTTCACGATGGTGGTGGTTGTGGACAATGAAACCGATATCTACAACAAAGACGAGGTCATCCATGCCCTCTGCACAAAATGCCATCCGATACGTGGGATCCGAAAATATGAACAAGCCCCTGGAACTCCGCTCTATCCCTTTGCCGATCCGGAGGAGCGGAAATGGAGCCGCGGTTCCCAGGTGCTCTTCGACTGCACTTTCCCCCTTGACTGGCCCAAGGCATCCATTCCCATTAAGGTCTCCTTTAATAATGTCTACCCCAAGGAGATTCAGGACATGGTTCTGAAAAACTGGAAATCCTATGGATTTAAAGATTGAGGAGGAAACACATGGCTAAAAAAGAGTATGATACGTTTATCTTGATCGAGCTGTCTCAGGTTCCAGAAGATAAGGAAATGGAGATCATTGTCCGTGACCTCACGCCAGAGGATCGCAGATATAAATATCGAAGTTTCTATGCAACCGCAATGATTTCAAAATCCGAATCAAAATATCCCGATCGTCTTTGGGTAAGGCTGGGAAGAGGTCAACTCCAGGAGAAACCCTGGTCCGTGAAAATCTTAAAAGAAGTGAACAAATTTAGTTATTAAGGGTCTCAAAATTGAATTGACATGCACCGCAAAATCTCCCCTGGCCCCTCTTTTCCAAAGAGGGGTAATTTCCCTCCCTTTGGAAAAGGGAGGTGAGGAGGGATTTTATAAAACAATGTCGTCTTTATTATGAGACTGTTAATAATACCTCGAGGACATGACCCGATGCCATTATCAGGGATCAAATATTTTATTGAGGAGTTGAGGGCGCGGGGGGACATTCTTTCCATCTCAACTCCTCTCGACCCGAAATATGAAATCTCGGCCTTCCTCTCCGAGATCGGAAAGAAGGACGCCCCCGCCATTCTCTTTGAAAAGGTGAAGGGCCACCGTTTACCTGTCGTGGGAAACCTTCTCGGAACGAGGAGACGGCTCAGCCTTGCCCTTGGCATTGATCCTGACAAACTCTTTGAAGAATTTCCAAAGCGAATGGGAAAGGGAATTGCGCCAGTTCTCACTCGAGATGCGTCTCCCAAAGTGGTGGCCAAGAAAGGAAAAGGGGTGGACCTTACTAAACTCCTTCCTGTCCTGACCCACTATGCAGGAGATTCCGGCCCCTACATCACGTCCGGTTTCTCGTCTGCCAGGGATCCAGAGACCGGTGGAATCGGAAGGGGCCTTCACAGAATGGAAATGAGGGGAAAAAATCGACTCGGCATATCACTGCTCAACCCTCCCCTTGCGGAAATCTACGGAAAATATAAGAGGATGCGCCGGCGGATGGAGATTGCCACGGTCATCGGCATGGACCCTCTCATCTTCCTTGCCTCAATCCTGAAAGCGCCTGCAGGGGTGGACAAACTCTCCATAGCCGGAGGCATCAGAGGAAAAGCTGTGCCAATGGCAAAGGCTGAAAACATCGATCTTGAAATTCCTGCCTTTGCCGAAATCGTGATCGAAGGTTTTATCGACCCCAAAGGTAAGGAAGAGGATGGCGTTCTTGGAGAATCGAGCGGATACTATATGGGGTTCTCAAAAAGCCCTACCATCCAGGTCATAGCCATCACTTTCCGAAAAAAACCTCTTTATCATGCCATTGTTCCCTGGAGCCTCGAGGTGGATAACCTTCTCTATCTCGTTCATGGTCTCGACTTTGTTCCAAAGATGAAGAGGGAAATTCCTTCCATCAGAGAGGTCCGCCTCATCCCCGGAACATTCGGTTCTCACGCTGTGATCAGTCTTGATACGGAGAATAGAGGCGAAATCCGAAGAGCCCTATCGCTTGCCCTCTCTTTTACCAATATTAAAAAAGTCATTGCCGTCAATACCGATATAAACATACAGGACGATCAGGAACTGGAATGGGCTCTGGCAACCCGATTCCAGGCAGACAAAGACCTGATGGTCATGACCAACCTGAGGGGGCAACCCATTGATCCCTCTTCGGGGGATGGATTCTTAACAGCAAAGATGGGATTGGATGCGACAAAACCCAGGCTTAAAGGATTTGAAAAGGTGGGAGTCCCTGAGGGGGTGAAAAAAAGAATTACTCCTGTCCTTCAGAAATTCGTCAAAGGGAGATGAGATGAAGAGAATAATCGTTGGAATCTCCGGTGCCACCGGAGCGATCTATGGCATCAGGCTGCTCGAAGTCCTCTCAAAATCGAATGTGGAGACCCATCTGATCATCACCGAGGCCGCTGAAAGAACGATTCGTATGGAGACCGATTGGAGCATAGAGAAAGTAAAATCTTTGGCAAAGGTCGTTTATGATATCAAAGATGTGGGAGCGGATATCGCCAGTGGTTCTTTCCACACCGATGGAATGGTCGTGATGCCCTGTTCCATCAAGAGCCTATCGGCGATTGCCAATTCTTTTAATGTGAACCTTCTCATTCGGGCGGCAGACGTAACGATTAAGGAAAGAAGAAAATTGGTTCTTGCAGTGAGGGAAACACCTCTTCACAAAGGCCACCTCAACCTGATGATGAATCTCGCCGACCTTGGGGTGATCATTCTTCCGCCCATCCCTGCCTTCTACTTCCATCCCAAAACCATGGACGACCTGATTAACCATACGGTCGGGAAAGTCCTCGATCTGTTCCATATCGAGCACGATCTCTTTGCCCGCTGGGGAAGCGCCGGGATCAAAAAGACTCTGAGAAAGAAAGGATTGAACCATTAGAATCCGCGGGAAAATTGTCGAAGGGCTCAGGGAGGCAGGTCATTTTACCCAGATCCCCTGGGTGAGAAAGCAGTTCATAGAAAAACTCGCCATTGATCCCTACCCCGGAACCCTCAATTTAGAGATCATTGACCCTGAATCCCTCCAAATTTTCCATACTCTCAAGACCCAAAAAGGGATAGAGATCACTCCCGAAGATCCCTCCTTTTGCAGTGCCAGATGTTATCCTATCCTCATCAACGGCCAGTTAAAAGCCGCCATCGTCCTGCCCCTGGTGGAGGGTTACCCCGAAAATAAAATGGAATTGATCGCCTCGAAGAATATCAAAGAAGCCCTTTCTATAAAAGCAGGAGATGATTTAGAAGTG
The DNA here is from genome assembly GCA_018333535.1 of Deltaproteobacteria bacterium. Lineage (GTDB taxonomy): Bacteria > Desulfobacterota > BSN033 > BSN033 > UBA1163 > RBG-16-49-23. The sequence goes on from JAGXTA010000088.1 coordinate 39,016, forward strand.
GAGATTGGGTAGAGTAGAGAGCTGGCGTAGTAGCGAGGGCTCTATCTCCAGCTCCCCCTCATCAAACCGTACGTGCGGTTTTCCCGCATACGGCTTTCCGATCATCTTCTTCCAGAAGCTTTCGCAGTCTGAGTCCACGGAGCAGTCGTCGGTATCTTGTATAATTTAAGATTGTCATAAAGATATCTGTAGGGATAAACTTTGTAACCTCTGCTTTTCTTCACATGCTTCCGTCTCAGATAAATTCGTACCCTCTCATCCAGAAACTCTTTGAGCCTCGTCAGGTCTCGGCTACAGTTACCATAGTAAAAGTAACCTACCCATCCTCGAACCAATGCATTGAGCTTCCCGATGAGCACCTCTTTGGGTAACTTAAGGTTATTCCGACAAGTGAGCGCTTTTATCTCCGCCTTGATCTTGGCCATGGCTTCCTTTGAAGGTGTGATGAGGGGAAACATTCTTCCTGTTCTGGGGTTCTTCTTAACTTCCAGGGTAAAGCCAAGAAAGTGAAATCTCTGCTTCTTGGCATCTATCACCCTCGTCTTGTCCTCGTTGAGACTTAACTCTAAACCCCTCAGGACCGCTTTGATTCCCTTCAGCACCCTCTCCGTCTGACCCTGACACAGGACCACAAAATCATCCGCATAACGGATCAATCTCGCCTTAAATCGCTCCTCTACCTTTCTCACTTTCCATATCCGATCCAGAACATGAAGATAGATATTGGCGAGCAACGGCGATATCACGCCCCCCTGCGGATTCCCCTCTGTCCTCTTCTTCCCATCTCTCCCTTCTTCTACCACTGGCGCCTTTAACCACAGCTTGATTAACCGCAGGATGTTCTTATCCACGATTCGCTTGGCCACCAATGCCAGTAGTTTGTCGTGGGGGATGGTATCAAAGTACTTCGAGATGTCGGCATCAATTACCTGAGTCTTTCCCATGCGTAGCTGCAAGGAAACATCTCCATCGCCTGATGCACATTCCGCTTCGGCCTAAACCCGTAGGAATTACCCTCAAAGTCCACCTGAAGTTCGGCTCCTGCTTGGCCTTCCGGTATAGTTTCCTCTGAAGTTCCCGAATCCTATCTGGAGTTTCCAGCGTCACCGCAATCTCCTGCCCTTCCCTCCTTCAGAAACACGATGAAAGCATTGCCCCTTCCCTCTCACAAGGTTTCGCTCTCCTTGAGATCCAAACGGTACTATGGGCAACTCCGATTCCCTTGCAGACCGAGTGAATTTTCGTCTCCTTATATTCACCCGTTGCCACCCTGTATGGCATCTGCAATGGCCTCCCGTGCTACCCCACATGGCTTCCCCTGCGTGTCACCCTTGCTACCCCGGGAGTCCACCTATCGGTTGTGGTCCCGCCATGGCGGGATCAGGACAGATGCTCCAGCCTTCCCCTCCTGACCACAGGGTCGGCAACTCCATTTCCATTCAAGAGGCTACTTATAGGTACGCTTCCGCTGCAACCCGCAGGTTTGCTCGACTCACTCTATGAGCCTTTGTCAGGGAACTCAGTGCTTCAGGTTACCCCTTACACCTCCCTCCAGCTACGTGGGCGAACTGCCGAATTCCCACGGTCGGACTTCAACCGACAAGTCATATGTTCTACACGGCATACGGTCAGGTCTTGACATTGGACAAATCCCCTGGCGCTTGGCCTTTACACTCTCTTTTCCCAGAAGATTTACTTTTTGATCCTTTCAATCAAGGCGGGCCGGATTTCCGGATTCTTAATCTTGGCTACTTCCTTCTGTTCTTTCCAATCTCGCTAACCACACCGAGATTCGTGATAAAGAAAGACATTGATTCTTGTTCATTTTTCGTGACAAGATGTCCTTCACCTGACAAAATTTGTTAGAACAATAAGGGCAGGAATCAATGCCCCTAGCTCAACCACTTGATATCATTAATATTCTAAATAACTCCTTTTTGGCTCAATTCTTGCCTTAAAAGTGTTTAGGAATATAAGAATCTTTGAGGGTATCGAAGATGAAACGGGTTTGTCTAAAAATAGTGGGCATTTCTAAGGCCATTGTTTTCCTCCTCGTATCTACTGTTGCAGTGGTTTCTCCTGCGTATGCCTCTACTTCAGTGGCAATTGTCAAGACGGTGAGCGGCAGCGCGGCCATAGTCAGGCAGGGGCAAACCATACCGGCTACCCATGGTTTGGAAGTTTGGGAGAGTGATATGCTTCGTACCGGCCGCAACGGATCCATTGGCATTCTATTTAACGATGACACTCTATTGTCAATGGGACCTGGAAGCGTCCTGGTCATAGACGAATTTGTATTCGCTCCAAAGCAAGGGAAATTTTCGATCGTGATCAAGATGGTAAAAGGAACGGCTGCCTATCTTTCGGGCCTCATCTCAAAGCTCTCACCGGATTCGACATACATTAAGACTCCGACCGCCTCCATCGGGATAAGAGGAACCAAATTTGTCATAAAAGTCGAGGGGGAGTAGAAAAAGGAGACCTGGAGAGACCGATGAAAAGGTGGAGTAGTCTTGTTGTTGGCTGGATCGTTTTTTGCTTCCTGACCGGGTGTGCTACACATCGAACAAAACGAGACCTGATCGTCCTCTTGCCTGACCCGGATGGCAAGGTAGGTGCCATCACGGTGACCACCAACGCAGATTCTCAGATCATTGACAAGCCCGGATACGGCATCGTAGTAGAAGACCCCAATAAGGCACCCGCCGCTCCCAAGCCCATCCATGAGAATGAAATCAAGGAGGTCTTCGGACAGGCTCTCTCGGCGCAACCGGACCTGTCGAATCGGTTTCTCTTATTCATTCTCTACTTCGAGAATGATACAACGAAACTCACCCCTGAATCCAAAGCCTTGCTATCAGAAGTCTTAAAAAATATTAAGAGCCGTAAATCAAATGAAGTCTATATCGTCGGCCATACTGATCTGGTCGGAAGAGAGGCCTATAACATAGACCTCTCTTCAAAACGGGCAAAACATGTCAGAGATTGGCTCATATCTAACAGTATCACACCGGGCGCTTTGTTTGTATCGTATTATGGCAAATCAAGACCACTGGTGTCTACCAAAGACGAAGTCCCTGAACCCCGTAACCGGAGGGTCGAGGTTATTGTTAGATAACTGACGGCAATTTGTTTTTGCAGTTGTTCTTAGCCTTTTAAGCAGTTTAAATGAATGGTGAACTTGAAAATCAAAAAGCTCATTATCCGAAAAGACTGGAAAAACAGCCGGTCCATTTTTTTCTATGGCATCCTTTTCTCAGTCATTCTCTTTTTGGTCAGCCTCGCCAAGCCCACTCTGACGGATTTCCTTCACAATAGAGTTTACGACGCCCTGCTGTCCAGCAACACGGGGCACCGCTCTCCTGTCCCTATCATCGTCGACATAGATGAAAAAAGCCTTCTGCAATATGGCCAATGGCCTTGGCCACGCTATCGGATTGCAATCCTGTTAGACAAACTCAGAGGTTTGGGAGCCTTGGGCATCGGCCTGGATATGATGTTCGCAGAGGAAGATAGAACTTCAATTGAACGGATAGAGAAAGAGCTTTCCCAAGACTTGGGAATCGAAATCGGATTCAAAGGGATTCCTCATGATTTCAGGAACAGTGATCGGAAGTTTGCCGATTCCCTTTCAAAAGGAAATGTTGTATTAGGTTATCAATTCCTCTTTGAAGAGGGTCCAAATGCGAAAAACTGCCTCCTGCATCCCTTGCCTGTCAATCGACTCGGACATGTCAGTGAAGAAAAGAACCAGAGAGTCTTCATACAAGCCTCTGGCGTATCCTGTAATCTGAAGACGCTCTCCGAGGCTGCAGGGGGATCGGGTTTTTTCAATGTCTCGCCAGACTCAGACGGCATTCTGAGGCGCGTTCCTCTTGTTGTTGAACACCAAGGTAAATTTTATCCCAGTTTAGCCCTGGCAACACTGATGCGGTCTCTGGGCGTAAAGGACGTTCTTCTGAAAACGGACCATAACGTTGGAGAGTCCTTATGCGTGAACAAGACAGTGATTCCCCTTACTTCTAAAGGAAACTTGCTCATACGCTTCCGTGGCAAAAGTAAAACTTTTGAGTATGTATCAGCCGCAGACATATTGTCCAGTCGTGTTCCGAAAAGGAAGATACAAGGGAAAATAGTGTTTGTCGGAACCTCTGCCTCGGGAATGAAAGAGTTGAGGTCAACCCCTTTAGACCCCATCTTTCCGGGTGTTGAAATTCATGCAACCGTTGTTGATAATATCCTCAAGAAGGACTTCCTCTCCCGGCCGAAATGGGCTACAGGATTAGAATCGCTCTTAGTATTAGGATTAGGTCTCCTCTCGACGCTCGCTTTGGTTTGGACCAAAGCCGGCTGGAGTTCGCTTCTGCTGGGAGGCATGGGAGTAAGTGTTTGGCAAACCTCCGTGTGGATATTTCGAACCGAAAGCATCTTTATTTCCCCGGTCTTGTCCTTGATTGCCCTGGTGTGTAATTTCTCCCTCATAACCTTTCTGAAATACTGGCATGAGGAACAAAGGGCGAAAGAGCGTGCTCACGAGCTTGCGATGGTCCAGGAAGCCACGATTGAGAGCCTGTCCTCGTTGACCGAAACAAGGGACCCGGATACAGGGGGGCATATCAAACGGACTCAGACCTATGTCTCGCTCCTTGCTGAGCACTTAAAAGATCAACCTAAATTCAACGCGTTCTTGGATGATGAAACCATTAACCTTCTGTGCAAGTCTGCCCCGCTTCATGATATTGGCAAGGTAGGAGTTTCGGACAGAATCTTATTGAAACCCGGCAAGCTGACCGAACAAGAATTTGAAGAAATGAAAAAACATACGATTTACGGCCGCGATGCCATTCTGGCTGCGGAAAGAAAGCTCGGCAATACATCTTTCCTTCGCTTTGCCAGAGATATTGCTTACACTCACCATGAAAGATGGGATGGGTCTGGATATCCGGAAGGCCTCAAAGGAGATCAAATTCCAATATCAGGCCGGTTCATGGCTCTTGCTGATGCCTACGATGCAATAACAAGCGAACGCGTCTACAAGTCCCAACTCCCCCATGAACAAGCCGTCCAAATCATTGCTGAAGCAAAGGGGCTACAATTTGACCCAGATGTCGTGGATGCTTTCTTGGAAGTAAAAGAGAATTTCCGTGAAGTAGCCCTCAAATACGCTGATGCTTAGAACGGAGAAGGTCGATAGAGTCTTTCAGCCCCCTTTTTCCCAGTAAAGCAGTCTCTTGATCCTTTCTAACAGAGCTGACCGGACATCCGGGTTCTTGATCCCAGTCACTTCCTTCCACTCTTTCCAATCTCCCAAGAGTTCATAGTAGAGGTTGGCACATGCTTTTTGACAGAAAACCTTTCCCTCCGGGTTAATTTTCTGTACACAGGCTTCAAGCTCCCTCAGGAAGCGGTCTTTCTCCCCTTCGTCTTCGGTGTGAAACATCAGGACTTTGGAAGATTTTGACGGTTGACTGGAACCAAACTTCCCTTTCACAAAGTGGTCCTGTAAAAAATTCTCTTCATATTCCTTTAAAACCTCAAGACATTCCTCTCTATCCCTCAAGACGGCCACGACCTTCCAGCAATGGTAAGCCTCTTTTAACTCAATCTCTTCCTTATCCTCCTGCAATTGCTGATAGAGGTTGGTGATGCAAGGAACACACCGGCCGTAGATATTCCTCTTGGTGACCCGGAGTTTCGGATCGCTCTCAAAACTGACCCAGTTGTCTTTGGACTCTCTCCAGAACCTCTTGTCCAGATAGATCTTTTTCATGTTGATCAACCTTTGAAATAATCATATCATATCTGCAAACAGAACCCAAGCAACGCATAACCCCTTGCTGAAAAACGCTTTTCAGAATATACTGATCATCAGCTTATCATAGAGAGAGGTGAACCATTCTGAAAAGATCAATTATAAGTTCTTTGGTCCTTTTCGTTTTTGTAAGTTTCTCTCTTTTTCTTCTTTTCCCACGTGCGCTTTCCTCTCAGGCTCCATCGCATGAGAAGATCGTCCTGAGGGGTTTTGATGGAAACCCCCTCACCCTGGAGAGCAAAACCCCTTACAGCCCTAAAAAGACCTGCGGGGCCTGCCATGATTACGATCTCATCACCAAGGGTTATCACTTCCAGCAGGGCCGAACCGATAAATACGGAAAAATCGTGATGAGAGATACCTATGATGAGAAATATCCCTGGAATCTATCATCAGGGTTGTATGGGAAGCACTCACTCGCAGCGATGGATTCGAGCCAGTTGACCCGAAAAATAAATCAAAGCTTATCGGAGATGGATAAATCCTCTTCCTTCTTTGCCCAGAACTGCGGAATCTGCCATCCCGGAGGAGGATGGGCAGAGTTCGACCGCAAAGGAAATCTCTACTACAATGAGGAAACAAAAAAATTTGGTTATGAACTTTCGGGTGATGATCCAGCCTTTGATGGTGATTACACATCTTTCAGCGCGGGCAATGAAAAATACGGGGTCCCCTGGGACCAAAGTGGAGTAAGTGAGGCGGATTGCCTCATCTGCCACCTGAAGGGATATCAATGGAAAGAGAGGGAAGCGGCCCTCCGGGGACGATTTTTAAGATACGGGCCTACGGTCGGAGCTGGATGGGCCACTCTAAAGCTTTCAGAAGATGAATCTAAAAACGTTATAGCCAGTGAGATAGCGGTCAATTATACCAAAAAAGAGACTGGCGATTTTGAGAATCTCCATCTTCAGATCGCAAAACGCCCCCCCGACGAAAACTGTTGGTCCTGTCATGCCCTTTATGGCGAGAGAAAAAAGGGCTATGATTGGAGCCTTCAAACAGATATTCACAAAGCCAAAGGCATGGATTGTGTTTCATGCCATCCCGGAGACAAGGAACATAACTTTGCCAAAGGCAATTCGCTCCAACAAACGGTCAGGGACGATCTCGACAATACCATGAACTCTTGCGAGGACTGCCATTACAAAAGAAAAGATAGAAGGGCGCCGAGATATAGACATCCGTTCTCTCCCAAGCATATGAGGAGAATCGCCTGCCAGACCTGCCATCTCCCTTACCGGTCTATGCCGGCAGAACTCGTCTATGATCATACAAGCGGAGATACCCGGATTTACGAAACATCAAAATTCCCATCCGCGGCCGGGCTGAGACCGGAAGTCTGGTACCCTGCTCTCAGGGAATTTAAGGGAAAAATTATTCCTGTGAAATCTGCTATTGCTATCTACTGGGGAGATCTCGACGAGAAGACGAACCTGGTCAGACCTATTCCGCTCTGGAAGATCAGGGAATTAAAGAAACCTCCTTTCAAAGACGATGACGGAGATGGAACTCCCGAGGTTAACTCCCTCGATGAGATCAGATCCTTTCTCATCGCCCTGAAAGGTAAAGATCGCTTTGGAAATCCCATTGCAGACATACCCGTTCTGATTAAAGGAGGGCTTCTCTACCGTTTGGATAAAAAGGGAGGGATTGAAAAAATCCAGCATGACCAGGCCCAGTCCATCGATTTTTCACTCAACCACAATGTGCGCTCCGGCTCCCTCACCATTGGCGCAAGGGGATGCAAGGACTGCCATATCAGGAATTCTCCTTTCTTTTTAAGAAAAATCCTTGTTGATCCTTACGATGAAAAGGGAAAGCCGGTATACATGGAGGCATGGGAATTGTTGGGAATGAACAGGGAAAAGCTCGACCGGCTCTTGTTGGAACAATAAGTTTTCATTTTCGAGACGTTGTGCAGATGCTAAAAATACCCTTCGACAGGCTCAGGGTGAACGGAGTTTTTTGAAGTCATTGACTTTACCCATTACGAACCGTTCGCCCTGAGGTTCTCGAAGGGTGAACGGTTCACTCAGGGCAGGCTCGTTGAAACATGGAAAGCGGCTCAATTCAATGGGCTTTTTCCCCCTTCCATTTTCTGAAAGATATCGGAGTGGTGTCGTAGAATATTGCCGGAGCGGCTGCGCCAGAATTGATAATTGTGTTCGGAATTTCCATTGAAGGGCTGAACCGGTATCTGATGGCTTTTCTCACTTAAGACTTTCTCGAAATTTTGATTTCCCTCCATAATCCATGAATACCCCTCCTTCTCACCATAATCGAAGTGGATCCAGGGAGGTAATGGGTTAACCCCCTTTTGTTTCAACAGGTTCACGGGATTGTTCGATTGAATATGTTTCAAATCGAGAGATGAACCGGGAGGGAGTCTCCGAGGCTCCAGACGACCGAAGATTTCTAAGAATTCTGGCAGGACCATCTTGAGCATCCATTTATCGCTGAGAAGTTCTATATCCAGAAGGCCGCTCTGACTGCTGACAGATTGGAAAAGGGTTGGGTATTTTAATCCCAGCTTCACTGCTCCGAATCCACCCATCGACATGCCACCGATGCCTCTTAAGGGAAGAAGCCTCTCCTTGTATTGGGACTGGGTATCAATATATCTCAGGAATTCAAGAAAATAGGACTCATATTTGCCCAGAGCGCTTGGTTTCATCCGAAGAAAAGGAAAGAGAGAGTAGTTCAGATATTCCTCCGAACGGAAACCATCGCAAGCTTCTTGATCTTTTGTTTCAGGAAAGAGCCTCTTCCCTTCATTTTCATCCGTATAGAATCCATTATCTCCATCCGGAAGCACAATGATCATCTGTTGAATACGATGAAAGGGATCATCCAAATTTCCTCTCGGATAAAGGTTATGAGAGACAATTGATTGGGCGATCTCCTTGGGACTGTAATCTTCTTTGAGAAGGCCCCCATACCTTGAAAGCTCCTCAAAACGATCCTCCAGAGACCTTTGCAATTCCCGATAGGTTCGATTTTTTAGATCCATCATCGCATAGGCAATGACTGCAATATCCTCATGGAGAAGCCAGTGGTATTCCTCCTCCTTTACTTCGCAAAGAATCCTTCTCGCCTCCTCTTGAGACTGGGCTTTCCAGCTCCATCCCCTCCGGTGAAAATTATACCCATGTAGAAGATAGAGAACCGGATATTTGACCTTAGGAGTCTGATAAAACTCCTCAGGAAGGATGACAAAGAACCCCTTTTCTTTCCCCAGGGCAGCAGAAAAGAATGTCTCATATCGAACCAGATAATGAAACTTCTGGGATGGTTTGGGAGAAAGAAGATAGGAAAGCTCCGGGTCTTCGGGGCAACAGGGATGCTGGGCACCAAAAGTCTTAAACGACCCGACCAATATCAATAGTATGGAGAAAAGAATGATCCAAAATCGTTTTCGACGACTCATCTCAATCACGATTAATATACCTTCATAGAAACATTACCGCAACAACAAATTAAAATTCATTATTCCTTTTGAATTTTCTCTTCCCTAATTTTTAAAAAAGGGGTATATTTCAAACGAGATCAACCTTTTTACTCCAATTGTTCAACAAGAGGACGGAAAATGAGAATACCGTTATACCAGGTCGATGCTTTTGCTTCACGGGTCTTTGCTGGCAATCCGGCGGCTGTCTGTCTTTTGGATCATTGGCTGGACGACTCAATCCTCCAGGCTGTGGCTGTTGAGAACAACCTGTCCGAGACGGCATTCTTGGTTCGTAATGCCGATGGTTTTGACCTCAGGTGGTTCACTCCGGTTACGGAGGTTGCGCTATGCGGCCATGCAACTCTGGCCAGCGCTTTTGTCCTTTTTGCCTCACAGAAATGGCCGGAGGAACACATCCGGTTTCAAACACGCAAGAGCGGAGTGCTTGTGGTAACAAAACGTGATGATCTCTTTGAAATGGACTTCCCTGCAAAACCTGCCCATCCCCACGCTCCTCCCGCCGGACTCAACGAGGCGTTGCGAGTCACACCGCAAGAAGTACTCAGCTCCGCAGAGGATCTGCTTGTGGTGTTGGACAGTGAGAAGACCATCAAAGCAGTGCAGCCCGATTTTTTCGCCCTGGAACGTGTAGCATGCCGCGGTACCATCATTACAGCCAGAGGGGATCGGAGCGACTTCGTGTCGCGCTTCTTCGCACCCCGAGTCGGCATACCCGAGGATCCGGTGACGGGATCTGCGCATTGTGTTTTGGTTCCCTATTGGGCAGGTGTTCTTCGTAAGAACGATCTTCATGCATTTCAGGTCTCAAAGCGAGGCGGTGAGTTGTTCTGCAAGCATGTTGGCGAGCGCGTAAAGATATCCGGCAATGCGGTTCTCTATATGGAGGGCGCCATAACGATATGAAGTGTCGAACAAGCCGGATGTAAGCGTCGGCTTACAGCCTCCGCTGAAGCGGAGCGTTCTGCTCTGACAAAGATTTGATTGTTGCAATAAAATGTGCTTGAATAGACGTAAACCCCGTTAGAAAAGGCAGGGTTTTAACTCTGCCTTCGATAATAAGCTGATGCTTTCTATTGCTACCATTCCCAGCATAAATACTGGGGCTTTCTAACGGGGTAAATGGAGGACATAAATATGCCTGTTGTTGCCAAAAAAGTGTTCGAGGAGGCATTATCGCTCCCAGCCGAGGCCCGAGTAAGCCTCGTTGAGAAGCTGCTCACCAGTCTCAATTCTCCCACACAGCCGGAAATTGACCGACTGTGGGCCGAAGAAACTGAAAGGCGCATTGCCCAAATTGACAAAGGCGAAGTAGCGCTTGTTCCCGGAAAAAAGGTTTTCTCTAATATCCGTAAGAAATATCAGCGATGAAATTCTACTTCCATCCGGATGCCAAACATGAGTTAGCCTGAAATTGTCTATCAATCCAAGCCCTACCTCACCCTACCTCAAGCACCACCTTTGTAAAATCTCTATAAAATTATTTGATCATGATCAATAATTGGTTTAAATTGTTAGATACGTTGAAATAATTCTATCATTAAGTATGACTCCCCTCACCCTTTCCCTCTCCCCTCGGAGGGGAGAGGGAAAGAGGTCAAGAAAGGAATTCTATGGAAAAGAAATGTTTGGCAATGGACGCAATCTTTAATCCAAAGTCTGTAGCCGTGATAGGGGCATCGGACAACCCTGGCAAATTAGGGTCTCATGTGATGAGAAGTCTGGCGGAAGGAAAATATCCGGGCAGAATCTATCCTGTCAACCCGGGAAAGGGAGAAATCCTTGGGATTAAAACCTACCCTTCCCTTCTCCATATTCCAGACGGAGTCGATCTTTCCGTCATCGTCCTTCCGGCCGAGCAGGTGCCAAAAACAATACTGGAATGCAACGAGAAGGGTGTGAAAGGAATTATCCTCATCACTGCGGGGTTCAAAGAAATCGAGGACAGAAGAGGAGAATCTTTACAGAAAGAGATCACGGAACTGGCAAACCGGTTCGGAATCAAGATCATCGGCCCGAATACATTCGGTATTGTCAATCTTCATCTTCCTTTAAATGCCTCTTTCACACCCGAGTTCTCCCGGGTTGAGAAAGGAGGAATCGGTTTCGTGAGCCAGAGCGGTGGGATGTCCCATCTCATCGGTTTTCTTTCAATGAAGAATCAGGTCGGGTTGAGCAAGATTGTAGGTCTGGGAAACCGCTGTAATGTCGATTTCTGGGATATGCTGGAATATCTGGAGGAAGATCCGGATACGAAAGTGATAGCCATGTACCTCGAAGGACTTGATGAACCGAAAAAATTGATCGAGGCGGCAAGAATAAGAAATTCAAGAAAACCTATTATTGCTTATAAGGTGGGGCGTTCCTCAACCGGGGACAAAGCCTCGCAATTTCATACCGGCTCCCTTGCAGGAAAACATGAGATCTATGAGGCCGCCTTCAGACAGGCCGGTATTTTAACGGTGAGAAGTTCGGAAGAACTCCTCGATACAGCCAAAGCATTAGCCCTCTCTCTTCTGCCGGACGGAAATAGGGTGGCTGTGCTTTCCGGTCAGGCCGGGCCTGGAATGGCGGCCTGTGATGTCTGCGAGATCGAAGGGTTATCCATTCCATCCTTCTCCCCCGACACGCAAAAGAAGATCGAGGCGCTCCTCCCGCCTCTTGCCATCAGAACGAATCCGGTGGACATGGGACCTGCCTGGTATGATTCCGAAGCCATCAGAGGAATCGTTGAGTCTGTGCTGGAGGACAGAAAGATAGATGCTATCATTTTATGCATCATGTTTGCCTCGGCAAACAGATCCGCTGTTGGAACCCTCGCAGAATCCTTGCTTCAGATGGAAAGAAGAAAGCCGGTGATCTGCTGCATCTCCGCGCCCGACGGGATCTGGGATGAGGAGGTCAAACGCCTTGAACATTCAGGCATTCCCAACTATCCCACTCCGGAAAGAGCTGCCAAAGCACTGGCTAACCTTGTGAGATATAAGAAATTTGTAACACTTTAGCCTTTTGAAGAGGATATCAGATGATCAGGTTATTAGGAAGCAGGTTTCAGAATATTGGGATATCAGGTCAAGACAAAAGGTTGTTTTTCCTTTTCTGAGATCCTGGTACCCTGGTATTCTGCACACTGATATCCTGGTCACCTGATGCCCGTATTTTATCGCTCACAAGTCATTAGCAAGTTTTAAAGCACTAACCTGTTAAAAAAATTTATAGGTTGCTGTTCATGAGTTTCTTCAATTCCATCTCCATTCGAATACCTTTGGCATTCATTGGAGGAATTTTTTATGGGTTTATCACCTATCAAATCTTCCTCCTCCTCGACCTCTCCTCTCAGACCGCCATTGGTACAGGTCTTCTCGTCTTTTTCCTCTACCTCGGCTCAAGGCTGCTCGTTCTTTTCTCCGGAATCGATACCCCCTATTATTCAAAGGAACGGAAAGGTTCGCCTTACGAAAACACTGCCTTTTACCAAACTGCCCAATGGGTCGGAAAGTTCTATCATTACCACGATGCCGTTCTTTTCATCTTTCTAACCTTAATCGCCATCGTTTTTCTAATCTCCCTCGTCCTGGATTGGGCCGGAAGCAATCCATTTGGAAAGACAATCCGGGGACTCTTCCAACTCTTATCCCCAATACCTCAATAAATGGTCCCGCTTCTAAATCCCCAAGATTACCCCGCAAGAAAGCCTTATTAAATCCAGATCCGCCTCTTTGATACCCCTCTGCAAGTAGTTGGACATCGTCTAAGGACAGCACCCTCATGCCAGCAATAAGGTAATAATTTTTAGAGAATAAAGGGTCATGAAAGGATCTGGTGAATTGCTATAATTTTCCGTTTTTGGTATAGTTAGGCCAAGTTCCAGGGGTGATTCGGGTTTTCTACGGGTATGCTACACGGCCACAATTTAGGATTACAGGCATCTGGACAATTCAAAGGTGAGGGAAGTTAATGGATGATAAAATGTCAAAAGACAGATCCTTGGTCCCTCTTGAGCGCATCGAACGATCCATCCTGATGATTCGTGGTCAGAAGGTGATGCTTGATCGAGATCTGGCCCAGCTATATGGTGTGGAAACTCGCGCCCTGAACCAGGCAGTCCGTAGAAATATAGACCGTTTCCCTGGGGATTTTATGTTTCGTTTAACCCGTGAAGAGATCATGAGGATATCACAATTTGTGATATCCTCGGGCGACCCCGGAGTCAAAACGCTGAAATTTTCAAAGAATGTAATGGCCTTTACAGAGCATGGCGTCGCCATGCTATCCAGTGTTTTGAACAGTCCCAGGGCCGTTCAGGTCAACATTCAGATCATGCGGACCTTTGCAAAACTCCGAGAAATGATATCGTTAAACAAAGATTTGGCCAGGAGACTGGATGAGCTTGAAAAGAAATACGATACCCAGTTCAAAATTGTTTTTGATGCCATCCGACAGCTAATGGCACCCCCAGAAACTAAGAGACGACCCATAGGGTTTCTGGTGGAAGAGCCGTATGTCCCCTATGGAGTTTCAAAAAGATTTAAAAAACAGACTTACGAGCGACACAAGACGGCAAGGAACTCCGCGTAGAGGTCAAAGCCCACATTGGGAGGGCAACTATAGCGGAAGTGACGCAAAGACAGTACAAGGAGTACCTAGGCCAGCAAGGATACCGCTGGGAGCTCTGGAACGTCGAACATCTGGAGGAAAAAGATACCGAGCCAGTTACGATCACTCGGTATGATGACATCCCTGATGACGCGATTGATGTTCGAACATTCCGAGTAGATCTCAAAAAGTGTCAGTCATCTGCAAATCCATCATCAGCAGCCGAATAAGCTTCCAAAGGTACGGTTAACGCCCCCTGAGGAAGAATGATAAGAAGGCTGTGGGGCTTGGGATGTTTGGATTATGGATTAATGCGGGGGCGTTCATAAAATTATAAGTATCTTAAAAAGGGGATAGATCATCCATAAAAAAGTTGGCCCAAATGTCCCTGGCCTCCCGTATCAACCCATTGTGGGAGGAATCGAGCGTACTCCCTGTTACACCTTGCTTTGCGACCTCTTCGGCCTCCATTAATCCCTTCCTTACTCTCCGTTCAAAATCGGAGGGGAAAATGGTTTTGCTTTAAATTTAGCTTTTTAATATAATGGCATACGACACCGGATCGCGAAAGCCTTGTCAAATGGCCTTCGATGAACGAACAAATCAAAGGAGGTGCGCTGTGAAAGGAAAAATTAAGGAATTTGCTCTGGGTTGGGGTGTGGACGATGTTGGAATAGCCTCGGTTAGGGACTACAAGAGCCCGAAATCTCCGAATCTGGAGTCCATCTTTCCTGGAGCCAAATCGCTGGTTGTCCTCGCTTACAAGACACTTTCAAATTGCGAGAGTGAAAACATGCAGATTGCCATGGGGGGCCGACTCGACGAGATGGAATTTACACGCTCCACCAACTATAGAGTGGCGCGCTTTTTAGAGAAGGATTTGAAGGCTAAAGCAATAACTGTTCCCCCGTCTTATCCTTTATATATGAGCTATGAAACCAAGGGCACCATTGGAGATGTCTCATTGCGCCATGCGGCCATTGCTGCCGGCCTGGGCAACTTTGGCAGACACAACCTGGTCATCCATCCGAAGATGGGATCGAGAGTGATTTTTACCGCCATGGTTACCGACCTCGATTTACCTTCGGATCCGCCCGTCACTGAAAAGCTCTGCACGGATTGTAATCTCTGTGTGGAGAGTTGCCCTGGGGGTGCGCTCAATGAAGAAGGTAAAACCGATGATATGAAATGCCTTAAAAACAGCCAGCCCTATGGCATTGGAGGCGCCATCCGTTTCTGGACAAAATTTGCTGAGAGCACGACCGAAGACCAGAAAAAGATGGTTAGAGATGTAAACTTCTGGCGCCTCTATCAGGCCGGCTTCATTGGATTTCAATATTTCTGTTTTAACTGTTTTAAATCCTGCCCGGTGGGACAAAATGAAAGCTAACCATTGAAGATGAGAGTTTGTCTTTTTTCCTTTCTCATGATTGGAGTGATGTTGGCGATGGCTGAATCCCCTGCCCTTTCAGTGGAGAAAGATGGAAGGAGGGCGGAGATGAAGAGACTGCTTCCCCTGAAAGTGGGGGACTATAAAGCGGATGGAAAGGATGAATTTTATGATCGCCAAACCGCTTTCCGATATATGGACGGCGCTGCCGAGTTTTATCGCTCTTACGATTTTAAACTTCTCATGGTCCGACGTTATCTGAAAGCAGGTCATCCTTCCTTGTTGGTAGAACTCTTCGATATGGGTTCATCCGAAGATGCCTTTGGAATCTTCTCTTACCAAACAGAAGAGGAAGAGGTTGGAATTGGCCAGGGATCGGATTATGGCGGAGGCCTGCTCCGTTTCTGGAAAGGAAAGTATTTTGCCAATGCCTTTGCTGAAAGAGAAACCCCTGCTGCGAGGAAGGACATCCTAACGATCGGCGGGGCCTTAGCGAGGGACATTAAGAAAGAGGGTTCAAAACCAAAACTGATCCAATTCCTGCCCGAAGAGAATCTCCTCAAAAGAACCATTCGTTATTTTCATCTCCATCCGATCCTGAATCATCACTACTTTATTTCTCATGACAATATCCTTAACTTGAGAGTACCGAGTTCTTAACGATCAAGATAGCTTGATTTTGCCTTCCTTTGCAAGTGTGATTTTCATCTGCGAGAGTTGAATCGCTAAATCGATCCACTGTTGCGTGAGTTTTTTAAATCGTTTGAATGTCGCGATTTGTCGTTTGAGGTCTTGTACGAATTCAGCCTTGACGTATTCGGTTTTGCTTTTCATCCGATAGGTGTAACTGATCTGATAGAATCCGCCTTTTTTTTCTTTGGGCCTCTGATATTGGTACGTCAGTGACCCTGGCCTCATCTCCCCGATGCTCATCAGTTTTT
>JAGXTA010000089.1 GCA_018333535.1 Deltaproteobacteria bacterium
CCCAGAATCGGCATCTCACAGCTTCAGATTCCCAATGCCTTCGCCTTTGGAAGAACCATCAGGGATGGAAGGGTTTGTGTCACCCAGGGGATACGAAAAATCCTCAATAAAGAAGAGTTGAAAGCCGTGTTAGGGCATGAGATCGCACATCTCAAACATCGGGACATGATGATCATTACCCTTCTCTCCGTGATACCCCTCATCCTTTACTGGATCGCATGGAGTCTCATATGGGGTGGAACTGGCGGGAGAAGACAGAGTGGGAGTTATGCCGCCCTCATCGGTCTGGGAGCGATGGTGATTTATTTTATTGCCAACCTGCTGGTTCTGGCCGGGTCACGAATCAGGGAATACTATGCTGATGAAAGAAGTGTGAAATTGGGCTCCCATCCCAAACACCTGGCTTCTGCCCTTTATAAACTGGTCTACGGTTCAGCGCAAAGTCGAAAAAGCGCCAGTGGAGAAGAAGAACTCCACAGGGTTGAGGGTTTGAGGGCATTCTTTCTGAATGATGTGGGAAGGGCACATGACGAAATAGCAGATCTCCGAGCCATTGACTCGGACTTCTCAGGAACCATCGATCAAAATGAACTTCTGGCCATAAGGTCTCAAAAGGTCAAACTCAAGAGGGCTGAGAAAGTTGCCGAACTCTTTACCACGCACCCCAACATGTTAAAGAGAATTAAAAGACTGGCCGCCATGGTGTGAGATGGTAAATAAAATACATTCCCCCAAACAAATACCAAAATTAACACCCTTTATAAAGGGGGATTGAGGGGGATTTTAACAGAGGGATCAACATACTCCACGGTGAATTTGTTCTATTTAACATACGGAAATTTCCAGCAAAGGAAAAGCTTTAGAGCGGAATCCTTTGGAAGGTGCGCACCGTCGGCCACAAATTACCTGTAAGCTTCTCCTTAATCGAGGTGGCCGTTCGCCAAGGAACGTGGCAAGAAGCTACGTTCCAAAGCTTTGCAAGCATCTCTGGACAGAGTTCCATCCCATTGCAATTTCAAAGAGCTGAATTGTTCCCTTCTTCTTTTTGCTTGGTTTCAAAGCCGAGCAGCGGCGCGTGAGTTTTCTGTCATTCTTAAGTAGTCGAAAACCAAACGGACATTGCGTGTAAGTTCTCGCATTTTCTGTGCGACACTGCGGACCTTTTTGGATTTGATGACTCCAATGGCAAACCGTCGAAGTCGGGTGATGTTTTCAGGGCCGTAGCCGGTACGGATTCGACTCCGGTCTTCATCGTAGTTCCAATCGATAATGTAATGACAACTATTCTCAATCGTCCAGTGGCCCCGATTCACGTTGAGGACACGCTCTGGATCGGCTTGATCGACCTTTCGACTGGTGATGCCGTAAGCCACTTCACAGGAGCACTTGCCACTCTTTTTGTTTATGAATTGCCGTTCGATGGCGAACGCCTGTCCGACGTGGGGGAAGTTCAGGTAGCCGTTGAGCTCAGTGGTAGTCCAGATCTTTCGGATTTCGATTCGTCCATGATCCGGGGGCGTGTACTGAACAAAATCCGGTTGTTTGCGGTCCTGGAACCATAACGCGACGTCTTCCAGAACGCTGCGCTGATTTCCTTTGACGGTGAAATGATAATGGGCATGACGTTCCGTGACCAGGTACTCGGCAATCTTGCGTTGGGTCAACAGAGCATCGGCCGTCACATCCTTGCCCTCAATATCGATGCTGTTAAGCAGCGGGATGGCCATCTTGATCTCGTTGGTGCGTTTGAGTTGTTCATTGTCTTTTACGGGGAGGGTCCCCACTTTTTTTGGGTGTAGCAGTTCTTACTTTGATGACCAACTACGCTCAAAACATGGGTTTGATAGCCTTGATCATCGATGGCGTTACACATGGTCTTGCCGTCGATGGCAAGACTTTCATCGTGTTGCGTATAGGTTTGGTTCCAGCGCTGCAAGGCTCGGTCCAGATGCACGGGATCGACACGGATCAGGACTTCTCGGATGGTAGACTCACTTGGGACGATGTAACGCTTCTTAGCCCAGCGGCAGCCGAAGCGCCGCCGGGCGTTTTTACCGAGGCTTTTGGCCCAATCTGAGATCGCCTGATAGCCGCGCATCCCACATAGGCTGGCCCCGGCGGCAATGGCCAGAACCGTACTGAGTCGATGCCGCCGACCTTGGGCACGGCGGGGATCGGGAATGTGAGCGAAGAAAGAGGGGAGGGATTCCATCTGTTTGGCTTTGAGCATCATTTTCGTGCCTCCTGTACGATAAGGGGCTTTAAGAATGGCCCCGCATAACAGCACTCGGGCATCAGCCTGTAAGGGTTTGAGGAAAACCATTTTGGGAGACTGAGCCATCGCTGTGTAGCCGTGGCGGATACGGCTGAAGCCTTTGGTCTCACCACATAAGATCCAATTGGACGCCCGATAAACCGTTCCCCGATAGCGCTGAGGATCCACAAAGGTCTCCAGCAAGACCACGGGATGTCCAAAAACCTTCTGCCAATCTGCATTCAGACGCCTTTGGCACAAGGACAGAATGCGTGAACCTAAATTCGAAAGATGCCAATCGGGCAGAATTAGAAAGCGGCTGTTATTGACGATCAACTTCAAGCGGTCGTACTGATGGCGCAAGTCCCAACCGATCCAGCGGTCCCGTGCAGCGCATTTCAAGGCGGAGGCGGAAAAGCTTAGAAGGGCTACCCATTCGTCGCGCCAAGCCGCGACGTACCAGAGGGTTTCACCGATCTTAGGCAAAGAACCCAAGTAATGATGTTCCTGCATCAGTTTCTGGTAACGCTGTTCTTCGATTGGATGAACAGGTCGGACAAAAATCTCTCCCAAATGCAAGACGGTTACCCCCAGATGAAGTAGAACCACGCTCCACATAACTCTAACTCATCTGGAGACGATTGTCCACTTTATCTTGCAACAAATGGATTTATTTCAGTTTTCGAGGCAGAATAGATTCACCCTGCTTGATGAGGTCCGCCTTGACTTCTTTTTCTTTCTCCATGATAAGCTTAGAGGTTTCCATTCCGGCTTTATCACATTCCTCTACAAGAATTTTTTGGTAGTCAGCAGGTAAGGCATTGAACCATTTTGCGCTGATGACCTCAAAATTAATCAACATGATATGTCCGGTCTCGCTCACGTACTTAAGGACCTCATAGAAGCGTCCAGCGGGTATGTTGTTGTAGACCAGTTCAACTCCATCCACCACTTTTTGCTGAAGGGCCGGATACATCTCTCCAAAGGCAAGGGCGACGGGAGTTGCACCGAGGGCACGAACAGACTCCTGCCATATGGGCGCCGGAGGAGTTCTGATGCGAGAACCCTTTAAATCTTCCGGGGTTCTGGCCGGTTTATTCGTAAAAAAATGTCTGTACCCCTGGACCCAGCCAAAAGATAGAACTTTAAAACCATATTTGTTCGCCAGCTCGTCAAGCCATCCTTGCACCGTTGGCATCTTCTTAAGTTTTTCCACTTCTTCAATTGTCTCAGCGAAATACGGGCCATTCATACAGGCTATCCCGGGAACATAATTGCCCATCCGGGCTGAGTCGGTGTTTTGGCCCACATTTGCGCCCGCCCTTATTTGCTCTAAAATGTCTTCTTCAACGCCAAGCTGGGCGCTGGGAAAGACCTCAATTTTAAGCCCACCCTTTGTTCTCTCCTCAACCGCTTTCGCCCATTTCTGAAATCCAGCGTGATAAGGTTCTTTTGGGCCCAACACATGGTTAAATTTTAAGACATACTTCGGCTGTCCAAACGCCGGTGTTTGATAGAAAGCGATTGCCAGGAGTAAAACCATAGACACGGCTACCATCATCGAAAAATGTTTTAAGCTTTTCATCTTTCCTACCTCCTTCTTTTAAAGCTAAAAGTTGATAGTTCAGGTTTTATAAATCCGCATTCCCAAATCCGCATTCCACAATTTTTAAATCACCTTCTTTCCCGATAACCCAATCGCTGAGAAACCTTCAAAGCTGTTTCCATCACCTCCTTTTTAAATATTTCCTGGACCATCTTTTTTGTGACCCGAAAAGCCGGCCCGGAGATACTGATGGCGGCGACAGCATTTCCCGCCTCGTTATAGATAGGAGCGCCCACGCATCGGACCCCCTTCTCGTTTTCCTCATCATCGACGGCATACCCCTGATTCCTGACCATTCTCAGGTGCTCTTTCAACTGGGCTGTGTCGGTGATCGTATTTTCGGTCCTTTTTAAAAGTCCCTTTCCCCGGAGGAACTGATCCAGCTCCTCATCGGAGAGGAGAGAGATGAGAACCTTGCCAACGGCGCTGCTGTGGGCAGGATTCCGGAGGCCAATCCGTGAGGCCATCCTCAGCCCGCTTGGATTATGATCCCCTTCAACCTTGTCTATATAGACCACCTCATTTCGGTCGAGGATCACCATATGGACGGTCTCTTTTGTCCTCTCTGCCAAATCCTTTAGAAAAGGAGCGGCCTCTTTGCGGAGATCGAGCTGGCCTAAAAGGAGGTTTCCCAGTTCTACCAGTTTAAATCCCAGAAGGTAGTTTCTCGTCTTGGGATCCTGGCGCACATAACCCAGGTAGGAGAGGGAGGAGAGGAGGCGATGGGTGGTCCCCTTCGGAAGGTTCACTTTCGAGGAGAGATCTCGAACACTGATCCCATGGGGATTCTGTCCCAGGATATCGAGGATCAAGGACACGCGCTCGATGGTCTGGACGAAATTGCCTGGTTTTGATCCTTGAAAGACATTCATAGGCTGTTTCGTAATACGAAACGACGTTCCGCATTATATTAACAATAGCCTTCCCTCATGTCAAGTGTTTTTTGTGCATTGTTTTTTGTGCTTTTTAATTTTCATTACCGTTGGTCCCCGGCATCTAATTTGCTCTAATCGGTGTTGACTATTTTGTCTGTGTTTCATAAAATTTGATGTATAACAGGGTTAAGAAAAACAAAAAGGAGGGAAGGACATGGTTAAGAAGATCTGTTTGATTTTGGTGATCGCTTTTTTGACTCTATTTCTAAAGGATATGGCCCAATGTCAAAACATGAAGGAAGGCCTGTGGGAGATAACAAGCAAAACGGAGGTGCCGGGAATGCCCATGAAGATGCCTCCTCAAACCTATACCCATTGTTTGACCAAAAAGGATATGGTGCCCCAGAAAGAAGAACCAGGACAGGAATGCAAGATGGTAAAGCATGATATCAAGGGAGACACAGTCTCATGGCTCATAGAATGTAAGACGAAAGAGGGTCCTGCAGTGTTCAATGGGAAAATAACCTATAAGGGAGAGACCTTTGAGGGAGTGATAAAGATGAAACAGTCGGATATGGAGATGACGCAGAACCTTTCAGGAAAGTGGATAGGGAAATGCCAGAAGTAAGCCAGAAGTAAGATTGAATTCAAGGACGATTATTTCGGACGGCTGACAGGGACTTTAGCCGATTTCCAGGTTTAAACATTCGAAACCCGTTGGTTGGTTGAACAAGGGTCGGGAATGAGCTTAGGGGTCACATCTCCATTTGTGCGTGCCCAGCGAAGGGCAGTGCATTCTTACGGGTGAGAGTCCCGTCATGGTAGAAGCCAGAGCCATGTAGCTTGGATGGCAGGGGGTGATGGAAACGTTTCCCTTTGAAGCCCATCGACAAAGTCCGCATAAGGCGGGTGAGCAACTATCCGGGTCGTGTAACTGAGGTGTCGTATCTACACTATTCACAGGCGGCATCCATAAAAAAGTTGCCCTGATTTCCCCGGCGAAACCTTCCACGTCCTCAAAGAAAAGGAAGAGAAGCAATACGGCGAATAATGTACCAGGGTATTGGCCTTGGTGGGGGAAGAAAAGAAGATATGGAGTTCAGTATCATTTCGTGCTATCTTATTCAATAGATATGGAGGCAAGTATGAAGACTCTCGACCGAATTACTTTTAATCCAGAAGTCATGGGCGGCAAGCCATGCATTCGCGGGCTCCGTGTCACCGTGGGGACAATTGTTGGTCTCATTGCAGCCGGGCGGACGAAGGATGAGATCCTGAAGTTATATCCATACCTGGAGCCGGGAGACATTGATCAAGCCCTCGCCTACGCTGCATGGCGAGTTGAGGAGATAGACGTTCCGGTCATTACCGCATGAAGATTCTGATCGACATGAATCTTTCCCCTGCATGGGTGTCAGTGTTGGAAGCAGCGGGGCATACCGCCTCTCATTGGTCCACTATCGGTTCGTTGAATGCTCCTGATCGCGAGGTTTTGTTTTGGGCTAAAGCGAATGGCTATGTGCTGTTCACCCATGACCTCGACTTCGGAGCAATTCTTGCTGTCACTGAAGCCGAAGGACCAAGCGTCATCCAAATCAGAGCACAAGACATCTCTCCTGACCACGCAAAGAATTTGCTCCTCAACATCCTTAACAAGTTTGCCGAGAATCTTCTTCAAGGCGCTTTGATTTCAGTGGATGAGGAGAAATCAAGAGTTCGCTTACTTCCCCTAAGACGAGACAAAACGGAATAGCACAACAAACGGAGCCATCGTAAACCTTGGGGACATCCGTGCAGAGCGTGGATGGATCCATTGAATATCAAACGGCGAAACCATCCGCGTCCTAAAGGAAAAAGAAGAGAAGGAATACGGCGACTACCTTATAACAAAGAATGATGTTAAAGACTGATTTGTGGATGAAGCGCATTTGACCAAAGGTGGGAGAATACAAACAGAGCAGGATTCGCAGGGAGAATTTGAATGGGGAAGTTCAAGGTATTGCTCTATGAGGATATCCGTGAGGAAGGAAAGGCGATCCTGAAAGATAAGACCGATCTTTTCTTTGCGAAGAGCCTTGAGGAAAGTTATCTCATCGAACAGGTCAAGGAGATCGATGGCATGATTGTTCGTGCCAATGGAAAGGTGACCCGCAGGATGATGGAGGCCGCTCCCAAACTCAAGGTGATTGGCCGACATGGCGTCGGTGTGGAAAATATTGACCTGGAGGCGGCGACCGAGAGAGGGATATGGGTGGTCAATACTCCGGATGCGAATGATGTCTCTGTGGCAGAACATTTCTTTGGATTGGCTTTGATGCTTTCAAAGATGCTAAAAAAAGGGGATATGGCATTGCGTGAAGGCCGGTGGGAGGTCCGCTATCAGTATATCGGCAATGAACTTCACGGAAAAACGCTCGGCATCCTGGGCTTCGGCCGGATCGGTAAGGCCGTGGGCCGCATCGGATACAAAGGTTTTGATATGAAGGTTCTATACTATGATGCGCTGCGATATGAGGAGGTGGAGAAAGAGATTGAGGCCGTCAAGACCAATCTGGAGGAGGTGATGTCCGGATCGGATTTTATCTCGATCAACCTTCCCATGTTGCCTGTTACCAAAGGCTTGATCGGAGAGGGAGAATTCGGAATGATGAGACCTACGGCCTATATCATCAATCTCGCCAGAGGACCGATCTGGGATGAGAAGGCTCTTTATAAAGTTCTAAAAGAAGGAAGGATCGCTGGAGCGGGAGCCGATGTCTTTGAGGTGGAACCAGCCGCAAAGGAACATCCCCTGTTTCAACTAGAAAATTTTGTCGGGACCCCTCACTCAGCGGCTCATACGGAGGAGGCGTTGAGGAGGATGAGTCTGGTGGCGGTGGACATTTTAAGGGTGCTGGAAGGGAAGGAGCCGGTCTATCCGGTCAACCGACCAGTAAAAAAGAACCGTTAAAGGTCCGAGGTTGGAGGAGTATTCTCCCTTGGAGAATTTTAGGCAAATTTTCTTCGCCTCTAACCTTATGCCTCAAACCTCCATCTGAGAAACTATGGTTTCTTCATTTCCTCAAGGGTTGTCTTTGAGGCACTGAACATAAATCCGATATCAGTGGAGCAGGCCAGGACCGTCATCCCTTTTGCTTTCCACTTCCTGATGCTCTCTGTATTTCCAATGTGAATGCCTGAGGCTTTCCCTCTCTTTTTTGCCGCCTCAACCACCTTATCAATGGCCCGGGTCAAAATCTCCGAACCCATCTGATCCGGGATGCCGAGGGAGATGGAGAGGTCATTCGGACCGATCAAACCGACATCGATCCCCTCTGTGCCGAGGATCGCATCGGCGTTCTCAATTGCCTCCTGGGTCTCAATCTGGGCAATGATTAAAGTATGTTCATTTGCCTCTTTCATAAAATCCACCGCCTTCAGAGGTTTGTAGTCTGTTTGACCGGTCTGGGTGCCAAATCCTCTCTGTCCGATGGGAGTATATTTGCTATATTGGGCGATTGCCTCGGCCTGCTGTCTTGTTGAGGTCATGGGGACCATGACCCCCTCTGCACCAGCATCAAGGATTCTGGCGATAAAAAAAGATTCAAGATGAGGGATGCGAATCACTGGGGGGATCCCTGCGGACTTTGCTCCCCGGATCAGATCGGCCACGGTCTCCATGTTGTAGTTTCCGTGTTCCATATCGATGAGAACGAAGTCATAACCCACCGAGGAAAAGATGACCGGCGCGCCTGGATCACGGGCCTGACGGATCATCGTCCCATAGACGCAATCTCCTGCTAAAACCTTTTTTCTTAAACCTGCCCAAACCATATGCACCTCCGATATCGCTATGCGCATAGCGCTAAGCGCTTAGCGCTATTTAAGTTAGGAGTCCCATATTTATTAAAATCTCTTTTAACTCCTCCTTAGCCTTTGGAGTGATTCCTCCGACCGGGGGTATTCCGACTCCTGCATCAATCCCAATGAGATTCAATGCTTCCTTAATCACCACGGGAAAAGTCCCTAAATCGAAGGCCAGTCTTAGGGGAGCCAGACGGAACTGGGCTTCGAGTGATCGCTTCATATCCCCTCTTTTGAAAGCCTCTCCCCCTTCCTCCCCCTTTGCTAAAGGGAGAAAGAGGGGGATTATTTCATCGAATTTCTTTAAGGATGGGCAATGTCAACAGCCCATCCGGTATGAGGACCACTCTTGCCTTTGGATTCTTCTTCAGTTCTCGATCAAAGGCCTCCTGAAGAGTGGGGACAGATTCAAGATATAATCCCTTAAGCGTTTCCTCAGTAAGGAGACAGTCCGTCATCACGATCCTCGCCTGTTTTAGGATTCGAGCCAGGATCAATGCCTTCTGTTCTCCTGGAGCAAAACCTTCCTCGCGGGAGATGGCGATGATGTCATCCACATCCTGAGCTTTCTTCATGATATCGCAGTATCCGGGGTGTCCGCAGCCATCCTCACAGGGGGCAGGGATGAGAATGACGCCGCCCTTTGTGACGACGGGTTGAGGGCCGAAGACAACGACATTGGCGGCACGGGTGGCCTGATAAAGGTCGAGGCTTTTCGGATAACTGACCCCGCTCACCACAATTTCTCCGGGCCGATCGATCTCGACTTCATAGAGATTTCGGGCAACCTTAACGCCTTCCTGAAAGGCTTCCACAGGATCTCCAGCCACCACTTTAACCACTTCCTTCTTTCCCGTCTGAACCACATTGACAATGAAATGAAGCCTTAGGAGCCGGGTTGCCTCATTCAAAAAGCTCCGGAACCGATTTCCTTCCACGATTCCAAGTCGGGTCTCTTGCATCATCTGGAAATTATGGGTGGCTCCAATTGTCTCCTCACCGGCCACACCGACAGCGATGCTTTTTACCCCTCCGCTGTAGCCAGCGAAGAGGTGGGTTTCAATCACTCCCGTGGAGATTCGGATATCAGCCCGGGCCACAGTGCGGTTGAAGACC
The DNA here is from genome assembly GCA_018333535.1 of Deltaproteobacteria bacterium. Classification (GTDB taxonomy): domain Bacteria; phylum Desulfobacterota; class BSN033; order BSN033; family UBA1163; genus RBG-16-49-23. Next base: position 9,695 of record JAGXTA010000089.1, read on the forward strand.
AGAGGAATCCCACTTTTTGTCGTTCCCAGAGAGACAAGCTCTTCCTTATTATATGAGTTGTGATTGATAAAAGAGATTTCATCCACGATCTTTCCAAACTTCTCTCGCAGCTCTTCAGGAGTGTTTGGACGGTGGGTTCCTGTGGCCACAACAGCGGTGATATCCTTTTTTCTGATCCCCCCTTGCTTCAGTTCCTCAAGAAGAGGGGGCACAATCGTCTCTTCGGGGAGCTGACGTGTGATATCTGTAACGATGAGCGCAACGGTCTGGCCAGGTTTCACCAAGTCGCGAAGTCGCGCGGAATGGATGGGATGATGAAGAGCATCCTCGACCGCACTTTTCACATCCGGAACCGGAGTCATCTCATGGGATTCCACCCATTGAACGGGGATAGGATCGGGAATCTCCAGCCAGATGGTCTTCTTGCCGCAAGGGATTGGATAACGCTTCATCCTATTCCACCTTAAATATTGACCGGCAAGTGCCCCGTCCCGCCAATAGCGGGATAGGCGGGGTCAAGGGGCACAATATAAAATGATATCACCTTTCCGGGAAGCCCCGCCCTGGGCCTGCCCGCCGATAGGCAGGGGCGGGGAGCTTCACTTTTTTGATCAATTTTTCGACCTTCTTTTCCCATTTGAGGTGAGATTAACATCAGAATAGTCCGGACTGCAATAGAAGTCAATTGCACCCCGAACCAAAACGCCTTCCGACTTTACACAAAACGGATGAAGATACCATTTGGAGAGGCCTAAAGCCGAAAGAGAAGATCCTGTCCCCATATACGCCATGTGAACTTTCATATTGTTTTTACTGAAATTTGTGAAAATTTTCTTATTGACTTTCAAAAATTGCAGTGATATTAAAAAGTTACAAAAAGGGGGGCAGATTTCAGAGAGTGGCATCAGTAATTTGATAAGTCGTCCGTTTCCTTCTCCTTATGGATCATAACCTATCTGCCTCCGATAATTATTCCTCCAGAAAAATTTGAATATTTTTTTAAGAAATTCGTCTAAAATATTCAAATAAGAAGATTATATAAACCAACCACTCTATAATAAAAGAAGATTCAATCCCTGACACCATAAACGATTAAAGGAGGTGAACCCCTATGTTTAAGAGATTAGCCATTTTTTATCTTTTCTTTTTAACCTTTACAGTTTTTTTAATGGTTAATATTGTAATGGCCCAGGTGATTCCTCCAAAGGCCCGTGGAACTCAAACGGGGGGGCAAACGATTGAACAGGCCCAGCAGGAAGATGCAATGGGGCCCAAAGCCAGGGTTGCAGTTTCGAGATTTGTAGACAAGTCTGCTAAGGGGAAGTCAACCGGTCAAATTGGGGATGGAATGGCGGAGATGTTGGCAAACGCGCTTTTCACCACAAACCGATTTATTGTCCTTGAACGGGGAGCTGTAGGCGATGTCATTAGGGAACAAGACCTTGGAGCATCCGGTCGTGTTAAGACAGAGACGGCCGCAAAGATTGGTGAAATAGAAGGAGCTGATCTTCTGATTCAGGGAACGATAACCGAATTTGAGCCGGGGGCATCAGGCGCGGCCGGGGGGGCAGGCGGACGTATCCCATTACCGGGACGTGTCGGTAGGGGAGTAGGTGGGTTTGCTGTCGGAATAAAGACCTCTCATGTGGCAATGATTGTAAAAGTCATTGATGCGAAAACCAGCAGAATACTCGCTTCTGAACAGGTTGAGGGCAAGGCTACAGACATCGGAGGGATAACCGGTATGGGGGGAGGCGGTTTGGCTGGAGTCTTTGGCGGGTATTCAAATACTCCGATGGAGAAAGCAATAAGGGTTGCAGTTGAAGAATCAGTAAGACTCATCGTTGCCAAAACGCCTGCTGAATATTATAGGGCTTCAGGAACACCCCAACCTCAAACAACACCTCAACAAACGACAGCGCCCATCACAAAACAGGTTACTCCAGCGCCTAAAACACCGTCCCAGCCAACAATGGCGACTTCAACGCCTGAACCTCGAATTGTCTATGTGAATTGGCCAAAGGTAAGTCTTCGTGAAGGCCCAGGAACAGAATTTAAAATTTTGGCAGAGATAACTAAAGGGGCCGGCCTTGCTTTGATAGAAGAGAGGGGAGCATGGCTAAAAGTCAGGCTTGAAGATGGCCGGGAGGGCTGGGTAGGAAAGGCAACTACTTCAGCAAACCCTTAAGGCAGGCCACTTAGAAGGAAAGTGTAGATCACAGTAAAAAGGCAAGAATTTATCAAACACTTCTCAGGATAGAAAAGGGGGTGATGTTTATGAAGTTATTTTCAAAAGTCCTTATACCTGTTTTAGCAGGAGTTTTCTTATTTAGCTGCGCTGCAGTTGAACGAGTAACACAACCAACAGCTAAATCTACTTCGCAACCAGGCACGGGGCCAACTATCGAACAGGCCCAGAAGGAAGACTACATGGGGCCCAAGGCCAGGGTCGCAGTAACAAGATTTGAGGATAAATCGGCAAAGGGAAAACCAACTGGGGAGATAGGGGATGGCATGGCTGAGATGTTGAGCAATGCACTATTTGCTTCCAATCGTTTTATTGTTCTGGAAAGACAGGCTTTGGGTGATGTGCTTCAAGAACAAGATATCGGAGCCTCAGGTCGTCTCAAGACCAAAACAGTTGCACCTATTGGTGAAATAGAAGGGGCTGATCTCTTAATCAGGGGAACGATTACTGAATTTGAACCGGGATCGGCAGGAGCCGGAGGCGCAGGGGTAGGAGTCGGGCCAGGGGGTGGAATAGGCGGCTTCCTTGCAGGGATTAGGACCTCTCATGTAGCAATGATTGTCAAAGTTATCGATGCAAAAACCGCTCGAATCCTTGCTTCGGAACAAGTGGAAGGAAAGGCAACAGACATCCTTGGAGGAATTGGCGGGGCCGGAGGTGGATTGGCCGGTGCTTTTGGCATGTATTCAAAAACCCCGATGGAGAAAGCGATAAGGGTTGCGATTGAAGAGTCGGTGAGATTAATTGTTGCCAAAACACCTAAAGAATATTATCGAGTTCCCGCTACTCCTGTGCCAAAGGCCACTTTGCCTCCACCTAAAAAACCAACCCAGCCACAGGAAGCACAACCACAACCCCAACCCCAACCGCAGGCAGCGTTACCTCCTCAACCAACTGTTGTAACTCCTCCCCCAATTGTTCGGGTTACACAGGTGATAGTGTCATCTGAAAATTTGCGAGATGGACCCGCAGGTAAAATTATCGGTAAAGTGCCCAAAGGAACTTCCCTGGCAATTCTTGAAGAAAAGGGAAACTGGTTGCGTGTCCGGCTTGAAGATGGGCGTGAAGCATGGATATGGAAAGCATCAACTTCGGAGGAGGCTAAAGCTTCCCCGGCTCCTGCTACAACACCTACTGCTCCGAAAGGAAAGAGTCCTATGTAATAGTTGATGGTCTCGTAAAAAGTCGTCTCACCGGTGAAAACCGGTGTCCAGTGGACTCATAAGCGCCTGAGATTACCCCGCCCAAAGCGGGGCTGGAGTTTATCCCGATGAAAATCGGGGCCGGAATGACGATCATTAGGATTTTCCGACTTTTTACGAGACCATCATAGTTAAAAAAATAAATAATCCGGGGAGAAAAAATGCTGATCTGCACCAAATGCAATATCGAATATGAGGAAGGAAAAAAGTTTTGCAAGGCCTGCGGAAGCCCGCTGGCTGTAAAGGAAGAACCTCAAACTCTCGAACCAATTGAAAGAGTTGAACCGAAAGAAACAGAAGGGATGCTTATTTGTCCACAGTGTCAGGTGCCTTATGAAACCGGAAAATTTTGCAGAAAATGCGGTTCAGTATTGATAAAACACGTCCCACCTCAAAAAAAGGAAGAACCAGTAGCGGCCTACCCACCCAAGGTTAAGACAGAACCTCCAGGAGGTCCCCCACTGGAAAAGGCGCCTGTTCAGGAGCCCGAAGAATTAGTCTGCCCAAGCTGCAAGGCAAGTTACCCCTCCGGGAAATTCTGTAAAAAATGTGGGTCCCCGCTTACGACCAGATCCAAAGAGATAGCGGTTGAACCGGCCATGGAAACACCGCAAGAAGTCTTCCAGCAAACTCCTCCACCTCAACCACCTGAACAACCCCCGGTACTACATGTAAAACCAGTGGAAGCAGAAGAACCTAAGATAAGTTATGAGCCAAAAATTGCAGAGGAAGTGGAAGCCAGGATACCCGAAAAGAAACCTGTTATAAGAAAAATCCCTTCAGCAAAAAAGAAAGAGGTTTTTCGCCCTTTGTATATCGGAGTGGCAAGCGCAATCGTTCTGATTGCAGTGGCAGGTTACTTGCTCTGGCCTAAATATTCATACTTGATAAAAAAACAACCCCCTTCATCTACCGGTTTGGTTCAAAAAGTTGAACCCCCTCCAGATACTCATGTTGCCCATCCTCCCCTCAAAACACAACCAATAACTCCCAAACAACCAGAAGCCAAAGAAGTTGAAGCAATAAAAAATCTCCTTGAAAATATTCGGCAGGCAAATCTCCAGAAGAATATTGACCTCTTCATGTCCTGCTATGCCCTCGAATTTAAAGACAGGGAGGGAAGAAAAGCGACCACCCTCGAAAACTGGAAAAACTTTGATTACCTCGAACTTTCCTATGATTTGAAAAGCCATTCGATATCGGGTGATACGGCAAATGCAAGGGTAGAGTGGTTTATTCTAACCTCGCCAAAGGGTGGTGGTCAGGCACAAGAAACCAAAGCGGTTCTGAATGTGACATTTAAAAAAGAAAATGGGGGCTGGAAGATAAAAGAGATTAAATCGGCAGGTTGATAGTTCAGAATCAGAGAGGAGGGCGCATTATGTTTTGCACAAACTGTGGAACTGCAAATAGGGACGATGCAAAATTCTGTGTTAAATGTGGAGAAACCCTTGGCGATATTCAAGGTGAAGTTAAACCTTCGGCCGCAAAGGTTTTGAAAGATGATTTTTCAAAAAAAGGAGCCGGCTTTTTAAAAGCTCTTTTTGATTTTTCATTCACTGAGTTTGTCACTTCAAAGATAATCAAGCTTTTGTATGGTTTAACCATTTTTTTCGCTGGCATTACAGCCCTAATAATCATAATGATAGGGTTTTCTGCACATGCAGGGGTGGGGATTGTCGCTCTACTCATAGTTGCCCCATTAATATTCCTTATATCTGTGATTTATGGCAGGGTTCTGTTGGAAATTATTATTGTAATTTTCAGGATAGCAGAACATTTGGCTGAGATGGCACAACAAGGGAAAATTGAAAAGAAACATCCGGATGAATAATGCCTAAAAAACCTTCGTCTAACCACTGAGAAAATTTAAGGAGGGAGAGATGAATAACAAAAATCCCCCTTTAAGCATTTTTAAGGTATGGCTGTTCGGTCTTGTTTTCTCTTCGATCTTAACTCTTTTAAATCCCTTCGTTACAAATGCCCAGCTTATTAGTCCGCGCATATCCCTCACGTCTTCGCAAGAACCTGCTGGAATCACAATTAATATCCATGGCAACGGATTTTCAGCAGGAAGCACAGCCACCCTTTATGCGAAAAATCCCGATGGTTCACAATCGGGAATCCTCTCTATGGGAATATTACCGGATGGTTCGTTCAATACAAGCCATTTATTTCCGACTGGTTATCCACCAGGAACATATCTTTTGTGGGTCGTCGATGGACCCACAGGGAGATACAGCAATCGCATCAATTTTAATATGCCAGCAACCCAATCAACCGAGACGAGAATGCCACTACCACCATATTTACCTGCATATACACCCCAGCACGGCGATTTGATCAGGGCGAAAGGTGATACAAAAATATACCTGATCCATAATGTGGAACGTCGTGCAATTGTAACTGAAGAAGTTTTTAAACAGATGGGATTCAAGTTGAGCGATGTGAAGGATATAGATCCTCAGGATATGATGAGTATTCCAGAAGGACCACCGATATGGAGAAAGGAAATAATTGCATCTTTTCCAGAGGGAACTTTAATCAGATTAAAAGGGAAGCCTCAAACCTATGTCATTCAAGGTGGTAGAAAGTGCTACATCCCCGATACAGAAACTTTCCATACCAGAGGTTATAGATGGGATCAAGTCAGAGAGGTTGATCAGACAACTCTTGATAGTATCGTGACCGGTATCCCTCTTCAATCAGTCAAACCGCCTTTTCAGTATCATCCACCTGGACAGCCCCCGCCTCCGGTAATTCAACCACCTCCTACTGGATTACCTCCTCCAATTCAACCTCAACCCTTACCTTATCAGCAACCTTCTCCCTGGCAACCTCCTCCTGGCAGTTCTTCAATTCCACCCTCAACAGGTCCAACACAATTCCAACTTCAACCTTCTTTCTTTTCAGATGGAACCCTGATCAAAGGCTCAGGCCCTGATATATATTTGATTGAAAATGGAGTGAGACGTTTAATCCCTGATATGGAAACATTTAATGCGATGGGGTTCAATTGGGGCAGCGTAATAAATGTGGAGGATCAAAAATTGGGAAGTTTGCCTTCTGGTTTACCGATTCCTCAAAAAAGAAGGAGTAAGTGAAGATATATTTATACTAAGCTGAGGTCAAAATGAAGATATTTTTAAAATTGATTTTAGTTTTAGGCTTTATCTTCTTTTTCCATTTATCATGGATTCCGGATGGATACACCCATGACATAGATCTTTACGGAATCTCTATAAAAACCCAGGGTCAAATTAGAACAACCTTAATTACGCAACTTAAGAATTTTAAAAGTTTTATACCAATTACTGACCAGGTCAAACAAAATAGGGTAAAAAATATTGGTGAAAGGTTATTAAGCTCTGCACTTGGTTCAAGAACCCTTAATGAATGGAAAGCTCTTGGAGGATGGAGTTTCTCTGCAGGAAAGCTTTTTACACTTCTACACGAAAAAGAACCTGACACAATTTCCTTTCCTGGTTGTATCTTAGTGGATTACAGGATCGCTGACTTTCCAGATGAAATTCTCGCTTTTTATTTAGCTCACGAATTATATCATGCTATAATTTGGGATCAGTTTTTGGAACAATGGCTTAATAGCGAAAGTGATAAATTAAAAGAAAAAATGAAAAACCAAATTGATGCTGTCACCATCCCAGGAGGTTTATTAGTCGTTTCTACCCCAGTACATATAATTAGTTTTTTTGCAGGTGAGTTATTTAAAGGTGTTGGAAGCGCATTAATTGCAAAATTTGAAAGAGATTTTAATATAGAAAATGAAAAAAAGGCTGACAATTATGCAAGAGACCTGATGCAAAAGGCGGGATACGATTTTAACAAGGTTCCAGAATCTATTAGGAACCGACAAAAAAATCATCATCCCTTAAGAGACCAAAGGAAGATTATAGTTTCAGAATGGGTGAAAATAGCAGAAGTTTTTGGTAGAGAAACTGTTTTAAAAGCCGTTCCTTATAGAGATGGCGATCTCTTACGAGGCCCAGATCAAAAGATTTATATCATAGAAGGAGGGAAAAAGAGGTTAATTCCAGATAACGAGACATTCAACGCTAAGGGTTACAAGTGGGATCAGATTAGGAATGTGGATCCTACCACCTTCAATAGCATTCCCATGGGCACACCTTTAGCCTCCGTCAAACAACCCCTCCCCAACTACGAAGAGATCGTGAGACGGGCCTACATAGACATTCTCAAGCGGGAGCCTGATCCAGGGGAAAGAGACCGGTATATCGCAAGGCTCAAAGCAGGAATGACCGAATCTGGATTAAGAGCCGAACTACAGTACTCCGAAGAATATAAAAGAAAATTCACAGAATTAAAGGAAAAAGTAGAAGAACTTTTGCCCACATTAAAGAAATTTCCTCCACCTGTAATCACTAATATTGAACCTTCTTCTGGTGCGCCAGGAATAGAAATTAAAATTTACGGAAATCATTTTGCACCCCAAGGACTTTCCGTTCCGCCATACGTTAGATTTGAAAGGCCTGGATCTACTCCGCTGAATGCGAGGGTAATTTCATTTAGAGATAATGAAATAAAGGCAATTGTCCCCCCTTGGAAAGGGAATGTAAATGTATATGTGGAGACTATTGGGCCACAGAAGAGCAATAAGCATATATTTAATTACCTCCTACCAGACATTAAAGGCATATCTCCTGAATCAGGAAAACGAGACCAAATTGTGCGGATCGTAGGAGAAAATTTTGGGACCCAACACTCACTTGATTTAGGCCATTTTTTAAAATTTGGTAATACAATAATAACTCCTGCTAAGGCTATACGTTGGGATGATAAACAGGTGGAAGTTAGGGCTCCCAAAGATTTTGGAACGGGAATAGATCAGGATATATTCTTAAGTCTCTTGGGTTGTTTCGGAGGAAAGGGGATAAGTTCGGAATTAGCTAAGCTCGTGTTAGATTTTACTCTTCCAGGTTGTGAAGACCTATTCAAGAACTTAGTAGAACGATATAAACTTTCTGTAAAACCTGGCTTCCTCGAACGTAAAGTACAAGTAACAATTGAGACATCGGTCGGAAAAAGTAATGAAAAACCATTTACATTTCAAATTATAACTGAAATTAAGCATTCGACCGACCCAGCCAGACCTAAAATAATCTCTAATCTTAGAATTCTTGAGACTCCGCCCTATAAAATAGGTCAAATCATCACAGCGGAATTTTCAATCGGGAATTTTGGTGCTTCTTCTATTGTATTTGATGTGTTGACGGTTGGAGGGAGACTAAACGGTACGTGTCCGCAAAACAGGTGTCCTGATTTTGAGTTTAAACCCAATGTAACTTTACCTCCGAATGGCTCATATACCTATCGTGGCACTCTTAAGTTAGAAGCATCCGGTAATTATCATTTCTTTACTGCCTATCGGTCAAAGGATGGGCAATGGAACACAGCCATTCCAACCACACCTGGAGTTACCAATACTAAAGATATCGTTGTGGACCCTCCCACTCTTCCTTGTACGGATGGGGCTCAGTTTGTGGACGATGTGACGGTTCGTGACAATACCCAGATGCAGCCCAATCAGGGTTTCACCAAGACCTGGAGGTTGAGAAATACGGGGTCATGTGCTTGGGGGAGTGGTTATAGCCTCGTCTTTGTGGGTGGTTCCCAGATGGGGGCGCCGGGATTGGTTTCCGTGCCTTCAACTCCACAAAATGGAACCGCTGACATCAGTGTGCCCATGCAAGCTCCCTCTTCCCCTGGCACCCATCAGGGCTACTGGCAGATGAGGAATCAAAAGGGGCAAAACTTTGGGCCCCAGATCTCGGTGAAGATCAATGTGGCTTCAGCGCCCTCTACCGGTTGTATTGCCACAGTTTCTTCGGATCGGTGGAAGGGAGAGTATTTTAATAACAAGTCCTTAAGTGGCACTCCTTTAATGGTGAGAGATGATGGGACTGGGTACTTGAACTTTGATTGGGGGACGGGTAGCCCAAGCTCAACCTGTGGCATCCCTTCGGATAACTTCTCTGCCCGATGGACAAGGACTTTCTACTTTGAAGGCGGGACTTATCGTTTTTCTGTGACGGCGGATGATGGGGTACGGTTCTATGTGGATGGTTCTTTAAAGGTTGATCGATGGTTTGACCAACCTGCTGCCACACACGCCGTTGATGTGCCGTTAAGTGCTGGCAACCACACCTTAAGGATGGAGTATTACGAAACTGGTGGTCAGGCGGTTGCTAAACTCTCGTGGCAAAAAGTAACAACGGATAAGCCTCCGGTTTCTCCTACAATCAGCATGTCTCCTCCATCGGGATCAGTGGGGACGACCTTTAATGAGACGGGGAGTGGTTTTACTCCAAATAATACGGCGACTCTTTATGGGAGGAGGCCCGATGGGAGCGTCTGGCAGATTACAACGGTGAACCTCAGTTCAACGGGGGGTTTCTCTCGGACTTGGACGGCCCAGACAGCCGGAAATAACTTTGCCTGGTGGGCAGTGGATAATGCCACTGGCAAGAAGAGCAACGAGATTGTTTTTAATGTGACCTCAGCTATCACTACGGTTGATAACCCCCCCAATGTTACTTCCTTCTCTGCTTCTGCTTCCCAGATTAACCAGGGTGGATCTGTTACCCTTTCCTATTCTGTCGTGGATGATGTTGGCTTAAGGCAGGTGGAGTTGTGGCGAGCTGATGATACTGCGGGTGTAGGATTCAGAGAGATCAAGAGGGTTTCTATCTCGGGTAAGAGTAATTCTGGCTCCATCTCCGACACTCCACCAACCGCAGGCACTTATCGTTATGGCGTGCATGTGGTGGATACAAAAGGACAGTGGAACTGTGAGCGAAACTCCCAGAGTGGTTTTTCGCCAGGAGTTTATGGTCCGAGGCAAGTGGTGGTAGCAGGAGCGCCTACAGTTACGCCCCCTATTGCTCCCACTATAAGTATGTCTCCTCCTTCAGGGCCAGTGGGGACGACCTTTACACAAACAGGGAGAGGTTTTACTCCCAATCGGGCTGCAACCATTTATGGGAGAAACCCTGATGGGACGGTTGTGCAGGTTACGACGGTGAATACGGATTCAGCAGGGTCATTTACCAGCATCTGGACAGCCCAGACAGCTGGCAATAACCTTGGACGGTGGGCGGTGGATAACCATACAGGCCAGAAGAGCAACGAGATTGTTTTTAATGTGACCACAGCTATCCCTACGGTTGATAGGTCTCCCAATATTACTTCTTTCTCTGCTTCTGCGTCCCAGATTACCCAGGGGCAATCTATCACCCTTTCCTACTCTGTCTCGGATGATGTGGGGCTCAGTTATGTGAGGTTAGTGAGGGCAGATGATAGCGCCAAGGTAGACTTCAGGGAGATCAGGAGGTTCTCTGTTTCAGGAGGCAGTTACTCAGGTTCCTTTACGGACACCCCACCTTCAGCAGGCACTTATCGTTATGGCGTGCATGTGGTGGATACAAAAGGACAGTGGAACTGTGAGCGAAACTCCCAGAGTGGTTTTTCGCCAGGAGTTTATGGTCCGAGGCAAGTGGTGGTAGCAGGAGCGCCTACAGTTGATCAGCCTCCGAATGTGACTTCTTTCTCTGTTTCTTCTTCCCAGATTAATCAGGGGCAATCAGTTACCCTTTCCTACTCTGTTGCGGATGATGTGGGCCTCAGTTATGTGAGGTTAGTGAGGGCAGATGATAGCGCCAAGATAGACTTCAGGGAGATCAGGAGGGTATCTGTTTCGGGGAAACAGTCTTCCGGTACCTTCTCGGACACTCCACCTTCCCCGGGCACTCATCGCTATGGCATTCATGTGGTGGATACGGCTAACAAGTGGAACTGTGAAAGAAACTCCCAAACCGGTTCCTCACCAGGGGTTTATGGTCCGAGGCAGGTAGTGGTAGCCTCAGCACCTCCTCCCTGCACGGATGGGGCTCAGTTTGTAGCCGATGTGACCGTTCCTGACAATACCCAGATGCAGCCCAATCAGACCTTTACAAAGACCTGGAGGTTGAAAAATACGGGGTCATGTGTTTGGGGGAGTGGCTATAGCCTCGTCTTTGTGGGTGGTTCCCAGATGAGAGCGCCGGGATCGGTTTCCGTTCCTTCAACTCCACAAAATGGAACCGCTGACATCAGTGTGCCCATGGCCGCTCCTTCTGCTCCAGGCCCCTATCGGGGCAACTGGCAGATGAGGAATCAAAAAGGACAACCCTTTGGACCCCAAATATGGGTAAAGATCAATGTGGCTTCAGCTCCACCACCCCCGCCACCGTCTCCTCCCTGCACGGATGGAGCTCAGTTTGTGGCTGATGTGACCATCCCTGACAATACCCAGATGCAGCCCAATCAGGGATTTACGAAGACCTGGAGGCTCAGAAACACAGGTTCATGTACATGGGGGAGTGGCTATAGTTTGGTCTTTGTGGGAGGCACTCAGATGGGAGCGCCAGGTTCTGTATCTGTACCTTCGGTTGCACCCAATGGGACTGCTGACATCAGTGTACCGATGATCGCTCCTTCCTCTGCCGGAGCCTATCAGGGCAACTGGCAGATGAGGAATCCGAAGGGGCAGACTTTTGGTCAGCAGGTCTGGGTGAAGATCAATGTGGCTTCAGCGCCACCACCCCCTCCGCCACCTCCTCCCTGCACCGATGGGGCTCAGTTTGTGGCGGATGTGACCATTCCTGATGGGACACAGATGCAGCCCAATCAGGGATTTACGAAGACCTGGAAGTTGAGAAATACGGGTGGGTGTACATGGGGGAGTGGCTATAGTTTGGTTTTTGTGGGTGGCTCTCAGATGGGAGCGCCAGGTTCTGTATCTGTACCTTCGGTTGCACCCAATGGGACTGCTGACATCAGTGTACCGATGATCGCTCCTTCCTCTGCCGGAGCCTATCAGGGTAACTGGCAGATGAGGAATCCGAAGGGGCAGACCTTTGGTCAGCAGGTCTGGGTAAAGATCAATGTGGCTTCAGCGCCTGTAGTGAATCCCCAGATTCAAGTTTCTATTAGTCCTTCAGGTCCATGGGGCACAAGTGCTTCAGGGCAAAAAAATACTGTCTTCTACATCAGGGGGAGTGGATTTTCACCAAATGCTGTTGTCCAATATAATGTCAGGAAACCTGATGGTTCCATGTATCCACCAGGGGATTACACAGGTAAAGTTGATGGGGCTGGGAACTTTAACCACACTTATACAAGCCAGTGCACCACTGTAGTGGGCACCTACACCGTATGGGTAATTGATAAGCCAAGCGGAAAAAGTTCAAATACAATCACCGAACAGATCACCAAAAACCCAAATTGTAAGTGAATTGTCAATATCCATCCAATGATGAAAGGATGTGATTAGCGGTCATGTCAGGAAATACGAGAATATTTGCTCTCGTCGCGGCAGGCTTACTTGTAGTTTTCTTTTATTGGTACTTTTTCGTTGATACTCTGAAACTCACCCAAATTACGGGTAAACCTGAAAATGCGTATGCAAGCATCTTTGTCAATATTATAGATTTCGATACGGGTTTATCACGATACGACATTTATAATCTATCAAGAAGAAGTGACTATTGGCAAAGACGTATACGCGAGGTAGAGTCCATTCAAGACCCTGAAAGACGAAACATGGAAAATGCAAAGCTATTAGCAGAAATGATGGAAGATCCGTCAATAAAGAAGATTGCGAAAAAACTCATCGGCTTTGGCACTGATGCAGTATTATCAATAATGCGAGCAATAAAATGACTCAGAGAGAAGGAAAGGAACATGGAGCACAAAGAAAAGACAAAAGAAGAAAAAGACAATAAGAGGTTTATCACACCGGGTGGTGCAGGGCTTGCAGCAATATGCTTTTTTTTACCTTGGGTGCGAGCATGTGGCGTCGAGATATCTGGCTTCCAAATAGCGAACGAAGGCGGAGATTGGGTGGTGTGGGTAATATTGATAGTAGCGATTGTTATCTTAGGCTGTTTTTTTTGGTTTGGTGAAGAGAAAACCGATATACTGAAACCAATTGTTGTTTTGGGGGGACTTCTCGGCCTTGCAATTTTGGTGATAAGATTTGTACAGTTTTTACAAGAATGCAAGGTGATGTATGAAATACGATATGGCGCAATAGGGACTCTAATTGGATTCATTCTCTCAATTTTTGGTTTACAATTCATTGAAGATTCTGTTCCTAAAGTTGAGACTGAAAAAAGCGAAAATCAATCACAAGAGTCTGCACTTCCACGAATCAGCACATCTACACTTCCACGAATCAATTTCTGCCCAGAATGTGGAGCAAAGGTTCAATCAGATGATAAATTCTGCCAAGAATGTGGTAATGGGTTAGGTTAAAACATGAACACTCTTTTATAGGGGATTTTTGATGACAAAGGGAAATTATGCCCAAATTTAAGAGTAAAAATAACGAATCGCAACTAAGTTGTTTTTTTCATAGGGAAAAATTTGATGTATTGTCAAAGGTGCAAAACAGATTACCCTGAAGGGAAGAAGTTTTGTAAGGAATGCGGTTCGCCGCTGGTGGAAAAGGGAACCATTTGTCCTAAATGTCTGGCGCCATTAGCTCTTAAACCAGATGAGAAATATTGCAATGAATGTGGCGCTTTATTAACTCAATCAATATCAAGAGTTATCAAGCCAAAGCGCCGCCCATCGTTTACGTGGTTGGCGATCGTCTTTGGGTTTATACTCGCCGGATTGGCTGGTTCAATTATTCTGTACAACTACCATAAGACACCACAAAGGGCTGATACCTCTACATTCTTGGGACACTGGACAAATGAAGACTCGAATACAAGGAGCATCACTCGTGTTAATATCCGTTCTGGACCATCGGGTACTGTTTTTATTCGTATGTGGGGAAAGTGCCATCCAGAGGATTGTGACTGGGGAGAGAAAAAGGTTAATGTAGATGAGAGCGAAAGAGTGATTTCTATTGAGTGGAGATGGGGTTTCGGGGTGCAGGCTCAACAACTCGACATATTACCAGATGGTCGATTAAGGGTCCTCTCTAATATGCGATTTACAGACAATTCTGGACGCCAGGATTATGATTCTACAGACTACTTTGTGAAATCGACCGAAACTGCGAGAACCCAAAAACCAACTCAACTAAACTACTGAGGAAGATGTTGAGAAGGATAAAGAATTAAAAAAAATATTTGGCAAAACCATTTATGGCAAAATGCTGTACAAAAGAGAATTTGTTGAGATTGAGAAAGTTTCGAAGAAGGATTTTGACCTGTTAGTAAATTTAATACAGAAAGACAAAGATCCTCATGTCCGGCGTGAAGCTGCAATGGCATTAGTCCCTTAGCAATAATATTGTGTGCGTAGATGTCATAATATTTTTAGCATCATCATTTGAGCCCCTATTCATGGGCATTCCAGAGCGTTTTGAAAAATCTCAACTTTTTGAATTTTAACATTCCCTGTTTGGTTCTGGCTTGGCCAGGTTAGGTTTTAGTGGTAATAAACGAGCCATAGAACCTTTGCTTCTTGCATTGAAAGATAATTATCCTTTCGTTCGATCTGGTGTGGTTGGTAGTTTGGGCAATATTTGCAGGAGGCTTGGCATAGAAGATAAACAAGTTATAAACGCTTTAGTCATGGCACTGAGTGATGAAGATGATGGAGTACGTATGGTGGCTGCAATTTGGGTGGAAATGGTGGTAAAATGGCTGTGGAACCCTTGATATTGGCCTTAAAAGATAAAAGCAGTTCAGTTCGAAATAATGCTGCAATTACATTAGGTAAGATTGGTGACAAACAAGCCATAGAACCTTTAACTCATTTGCTGAGGGATAAGGATGAAGATGTTCGCCGCGTTGCTGAAGGTGTGTTAAAGAAGCTTGGTTGGAACCCGCCACCATCTGCATCTTCAACTCCATTACAAACCTCAACTAAAACTGGGGATACAGAACCTCGAATCCTTTATGTGAAATGGCCAAAGATTAGCCTTCGAGAAGGTCCCGGAACCGAATTTAAATCATTACTGGAGGTAATAAAAGGAACCGCCCTTATGATCATGGAAGAAAAAGGTCAATGGATTCGAGTCAGCCTTGAAGATGGCAGAAAGGGGTGGATAGGAAAGGCGACAACTTCAGAAACCCCTTAGGATGTTGATTCAAACTTAAGATTGACCCTTTTCCATCTGAATCTTATGGTAACGGGACGTTCTTTTCTATTTTTCTAATCTTACCGTTTGGGTAATTGATAAGCCAAGCGGAAAAAGTTCAAATACAATCACCGAACAGATCACCAAAAACCCAAATTGCAAATAATTGGGCCGTATCAGGGAGGTAGAGATTAAAATCACCATTTTCTTCCAATGCGAAACATATTACAGGGAGAGATTTGTATGAAAAAGATTTTTAATATTTTTTTATTATTAATTGGATTAGGGTTCTATTTAGGTTGTGGAGCTTGGGGTCCTAATGAAGATGCGGTTAAAAACACAGTAAAAGCCAACGCAATTAAATTTTTGGACTCAAATGGGATTTTTTTTTGGAAATGGGGTAGCCCTCGCTTATCAGAAATCTGGGACATCGCAGAAATAATTATTGAAAACAACTACAAGCAGAAAGATCCATTTACCGGGGGGGATCTATATATATACGAGGTTAAGGTGAAGTTGAAAGCTAAGAAGGATTTTAAAGACGCTTATTGTGATGAAAAAATAAATGTAAAGAAAGGTGATTCAAGAAATATGGTAGGAACTTTCTCTTTTGAGAAATATGGAAAAGAATGGAGATACACGGCTCTCAATCTTCACGGTTTTAGTTTTAAAAGAGAGGACCCTAAAGAACTTGTTCAAGAATCAAAGACTCTTTCATTAACCCCACCGCAAACCAAGCCCATTGGGAAGGAATTTCTTCTGGCCATCATTCTGGCCGTTGCCGTCCTTGGGATTACCTCCCTTACTATTTTGACCAAAATACAAAAGCGAAAAGTTACCCCAGTAAAAATTAACTTCTGCCCTGAATGTGGGACAAAGGTCCAATCAGATGACAGATTTTGCCAGGAATGCGGTAAAGGGTTAGGTTAAAAACATGAACATACATTTTTATTTCCAAATTAAAGCGCACGAAAAATGAATTGCGATTAAGGTGCGTTTTTAAGGGGGGAATTTTGGTGTATTGTAAGGTTTGCAAAATAGAATACCCTGAAGGAAAGAAGTTTTGTAAGGAATGCGGTTCGCCGCTGGTAGAAAAGGGAACCATTTGTCCTAAATGTCTGGTGCCATTAACTCTTAAACCAGATGAGAAATATTGCAATGAATGTGGCGCTTTATTAACTCAACCAATATCAAGAGTTATCAAGCCAAAGCGAGGCTCATCGGTAACTTGGTTGGCGATCATCTTTGGTATTATATCCGCCGGATTGGTTGGCTCGATCATTCTTTACCATTATTCCAATTATAAGATGCCGTTTGTAGAAAGATATTTCCAGTTGTTTGAATTAAAAATATGGAAGCCGCCACCTGATACTCTGGCGAGGGGGAGAGCCGTAAAGGAAAGCGTAGAAGTATTTCCAATTGACGAAGAAATATGTTGGGAACCTGGCAAGTTATTTTATTGTGATTCTCGTAAACCTGCAATTCCTTCAGGAAGGCTGAAGAAGGGAGAGATAGTGAATATAATTTCAGTTGGCAAGAGGAGAGGTGAGGAACAATCAAGAATTAGTGTGAAAATAAGATCATCTACTGGGATGACAGGTTATGTGGGAGTACCTGGTGATGTCGAGATTACTCGGATATTCAGTGATGAAGCGGCGTATCGCCTCTTACCTGCAAAATTGCGGTATGAATGGGAAGGAAATCCTGAGCCGCCTATACATGATGCCGGGGTATATGAAGAATTCATTAAATCTTTTTCAGGCTCAAAATATTTCCCAAATGCGAAACTGATAATAAGTCTTAATTACTGGGCTGCTTCAACCCTTTATGAGGATCCTGGACAGCCCTTTTTAGAAAAGGATTTAAAAAAGGCGGAATTTTACAGAAAATTAGCAGTAACCAATTTAAAAGACATTCTTACAAAATTTCCCGGTAGCAACTTTGCGATAATTGCCGATAAATATTTAAAAAAAATTGAACGAGGGGAAAAGCATCCTTATGTTACCCAAGATGAAAAGGCGTTGAAATCTATTTGGGCTTTAGAGAAAGAATTACAAAAGTGATTGGGCGGATGAAAAAATTCTGGTTGTTATTACTGCTCGGTTTATGCCTGTTCCTTTCCGCCTGTCTTGAGGCAGAGGTGGAAATTGATCTGAAGAGGGATGGATCGGGTGAAATGAGGATGAAGATTCTGCCGCTCGAAAGTTCTATGAATTTTCTGATAAATGAAGTGGAGGCTGATCTCAGGAGAAACCAGAACTACAGAGACTCCGATATTAGAAAAGGAAGCGAATCGGACGGAAGAAGATCCCTTTTGGTTCGAAAGAAATTTAAAAGAATTGAAGAAGCTGACGAAAATTGCAGTTTTACCTCTCATAAGGAGTACGACCAATTTGTTATGGATATCCCAGGGGACTTCTTAGGAATTGTTAAAATCGTTAGGGTAAATATGCCGGGTCAGATCATTACATCGAATGTGGGTAATATTTTAGGGAGGTCATTGACCTGGTATAGAAACAATCCTGCGGATAATAGGCTTGTCGTTAGCTCAAAGCCCCCCCTTATCAGTCTTCCCAGGGAAAAGGTATTACCCCTGGCCATCATTCTGGCCGTTGTCATCCTTGGAATTACTTTCCTTACCATTTTAACAAAAATACAAAAGCGAAAAGCTGACCAAGAAAAATTTAATTTCTGTCCGGAATGCGGAACAAAGGCCAACCCAGGCGATAATTTCTGTCAGAATTGCGGACAAAGTTTGAAATAGGGATAAAAAGGAGGTAGCCATGCTTCAGTGCCCAAAATGTAAAAAGAGCTTCAGTGAAAATTATGCCTTTTGTGAAGAATGTGGGGTTAAACTCATCAAGGCTGATGTTCTTGGCCTGAAGCA